>NZ_FMDK01000930.1 GCF_900091995.1 Streptomyces sp. MnatMP-M17 | reverse complement strand
GGCTCGGGACGCGGCCCCGCCCGCTCAGGCCTCCCGGGACCCTTCGTACATCTCCTCGATCAGAGCCTTGTACTCCCGCTCCACCACCGGCCTCTTGAGCTTGAGGCTCGGTGTCAGCTCACCGTGCTCGATATCCAGATCGCGCGGCAGCAGCCGGAACTTCTTGATGGTCTGCCAGCGCTGGAGCCCCGCGTTGACGCGCTGCACATAGCCGTCGATGAGCTGCTGGACCTGCGGAGAGGCGACCACCTCGGCGTACGGCCTGCCGCCCAGTCCGTGCTCGGCCGCCCAGCCGAGGATCGTCGGCTCGTCGAGCGCGATCAGCGCCGTACAGAAGTTGCGGTCCGCGCCGTGCACCAGGACGTTGGAGACGAACGGGCACACCGCCTTGAACCGGCCCTCGACCTCGGCCGGTGCGATGTACTTGCCGCCCGACGTCTTGATCAGGTCCTTCTTGCGGTCGGTGATCCGCAGATAGCCGTCCGGGGACAGCTCGCCGATGTCGCCGGTGTGGAACCAGCCGTCCGGCTCCAGCACCTCCGCGGTCTTCTCGGGCAGCCCGTGGTATCCGGCCATGATCCCCGGGCCGCGCAGCAGGATCTCGCCGTCGTCGGCGATCCGTACCTCCGTACCGGGCAGCGGCTTGCCGACCGTGCCCGTACGGTACGCCTCGCCCGGATTGACGAAGCTGGCCGCGCTGGACTCCGTCAGTCCGTATCCCTCCAGGATGTGGATCCCTGCGCCGGAGAAAAAATAGCCGATCTCGGGCGCGAGCGCGGCGGAGCCGGAGACCGCGGCCCGCAGCCGCCCGCCGAACGCCTCGCGCAGCTTGGCGTAGACGAGCGCGTCGGCGACCTTGTGCTTGGCGCCGAGGGCGAACGGCACGGACGCCGTGCCCGTACGGCGGAAGTTGTCCTGGGAGACCTTGGCGTACTCCCGGGCGATCCCTGCCGCCCACTGGAAGATCTTGTACTTGGCCGGACCGCCGGCCCGCGCCTTGGCCGCGACGCCGTTGTAGACCTTCTCGAAGATGCGCGGTACGGCCGCCATATAAGTCGGCTGGACCACCGGCAGATTCTCGATGATCTTGTCGACGCGTCCGTCCACGGCGGTGACATGCCCGACCTCGATCTGCCCGGACGTCAGCACCTTGCCGAAGACATGGGCGAGGGGCAGCCACAGATACTGCACATCGTCCTTGGTGATCAGCCCGGTGCCCGCGGTGGCCTTGGCCATGTACGACCAACTGTCGTGCGCCAGCCGTACGCCCTTGGGCCGGCCGGTGGTGCCCGAGGTGTAGATCAGGGTGGCGAGCTGGGTGGAGGTGATGGCGCCGACCCGCTCCTTGACCGCCTCCGGGTGCGTGACCAGATACTCCGTGCCGCGCGCCTCCAGACCGGCCAGGGAGAGCACCCAGCCCTCCGGATCGCCCTCGGCGGGCAGCGCGTCGGCCGCGTCGATCACGACCACATGGCCGAGCTGCGGCAGTTCGCCGCACCGCGCGCGGGCCTTGGCGAGCTGGGCGGCGTCCTCCGCGATCAGGACGCGGCTCCCGGAGTCGGCCAGGATGTACGCGGACTCCTCGGCGTTGGTCGACGGATAGATCGTGGTGGTCGCGGCGCCCGCGCACATCACACCGAGGTCGGCGAGGATCCACTCGACGCGGGTGGCGGAGGCGAGCGCGATGCGCTCCTCCGGCTGAACGCCCAGCGCGATCAGACCGGCGGCCATCGCGTACACCCGCTCCGCCGCCTGGGCCCAGCTCAGCGAGCGCCACTCGTCAGGGCCCTGGCCCGTGGTACGGGGGACGGGATGGCGGTAGGCCTCCGCGTCCGGCGTGGCCGTCACGCGCTCAATGAAGAGAGCCGCCACGGACGGCGGCCGGTTCTCGATCAAGTTCTGTGTGTCGCTCACGACATCCTCCGGGCCCGCGCGCAGCGCTGCGTGACTGATCCGACCGACTGGGTGTGACTGATGGGTAACTAACTGGCGAGTAACTAAGGGATCAGTGATCAGACTAGAGGCCGCCTCGCCGGTACGTAAGGGGCAGCAAGGCGCCGCTTCAAAACGAACCCGCCCGAGCGCGCCCCGTACGCCCGTACGCCCACCGCCTCTACGTCCGTACACACCACGGTCAACGACGACGGGCCCGCACGCCACAGCGTGCGGGCCCGTCGCGCAGCGCATCCGTCCGCGTGCGTCCGCGTCCGCCCGCGCCCGCCCGCCCGCAAGGAACAGGCGCGGCTACTTCTTGCCCTTGCCTCCACCGGACTCGTCACTGGACAGCACCGCGATGAAGGCCTCCTGCGGCACCTCCACGCTGCCGACCATCTTCATCCGCTTCTTGCCCTCCTTCTGCTTCTCCAGCAGCTTCCGCTTACGGGAGATGTCACCGCCGTAGCACTTGGCGAGGACGTCCTTGCGGATGGCGCGGATGGTCTCGCGGGCGATCACCCGGGAGCCGATGGCGGCCTGGATGGGCACCTCGAAGGCCTGGCGCGGGATCAGCTCGCGCAGCTTGGCCACGAGCCGCACGCCGTACGCGTAGGCCTGGTCCCGGTGGGTGATGGCCGAGAAGGCGTCGACCTTGTCGCCGTGGAGCAGGATGTCGACCTTGACGAGCTGGGCCGTCTGCTCGCCGGTGGGCTCGTAGTCGAGCGAGGCATAGCCCCGGGTCTTCGACTTGAGCTGGTCGAAGAAGTCGAAGACGATCTCGGCGAGCGGCAGGGTGTAGCGGATCTCGACGCGGTCCTCGGAGAGATAGTCCATACCGAGCAGCGTGCCGCGCCGCGTCTGGCAGAGCTCCATGATCGAGCCGATGAACTCGCTCGGAGCGAGGATCGTGGCCCGTACGACCGGCTCGTGCACCGAGTCGATCTTTCCCTCGGGAAATTCGCTCGGATTGGTGACGATGTGCTCCTTGCCGTCCTCCATCAGCACGCGGTAGACGACATTGGGAGCGGTGGCGATCAGATCGAGGCCGAACTCGCGCTCCAGCCGCTCGCGGATCACATCGAGATGCAGCAGTCCGAGGAAGCCGACACGGAAGCCGAATCCGAGAGCCGCGGAGGTCTCCGGCTCGTAGACCAGCGCCGCGTCGTTGAGCTGGAGCTTGTCGAGGGCGTCACGCAGCTCGGGATAGTCCGAGCCGTCGAGCGGATAGAGGCCGGAGAACACCATCGGCTTGGGGTCCTTGTAGCCGCCCAGCGCCTCGGTCGCGCCTTTGTTCAGGGTGGTGATCGTGTCACCGACCTTGGACTGGCGTACGTCCTTCACACCCGTGATCAGATAGCCGACCTCGCCGACGCCGAGACCGTCCGCCGGAAGCATCTCCGGCGAGTTCGTACCGATCTCCAGCAGCTCGTGCGTGGCGCCGGTGGACATCATCCGGATCCGCTCGCGCTTGTTGAGCTGGCCGTCGATGACTCGTACGTAGGTCACGACTCCGCGGTAGGAGTCATAGACGGAGTCGAAGATCATCGCGCGGGCCGGCGCGTCCGCGACACCGACCGGCGCCGGTACGTCCGCCACCACGCGGTCGAGCAGGACATCGACGCCGATGCCCGTCTTCGCCGACACCTTGAGGACGTCCTCGGGCTGGCAGCCGATGAGATTGGCCAGCTCCTCGGAGAACTTCTCCGGCTGGGCGGCCGGCAGGTCGATCTTGTTCAGCACCGGGACGATGGTGAGGTCGTTCTCCATCGCCAGATAGAGGTTCGCGAGAGTCTGTGCCTCGATGCCCTGGGCGGCGTCCACCAGGAGCACCGTGCCCTCGCAGGCCGCGAGCGAACGGGACACCTCATAGGTGAAGTCCACATGGCCCGGCGTGTCGATCATGTTGAGGATATGGGTCTTCCCCTGGTCCTCACCCGTGGTGGGGGCCCAGGGCAGCCGGACCGCCTGGGACTTGATCGTGATACCGCGCTCGCGCTCGATGTCCATACGGTCGAGGTACTGAGCACGCATCTGCCGCGAATCGACGACTCCGGTCAACTGGAGCATCCGGTCGGCGAGCGTCGACTTGCCGTGGTCGATGTGCGCGATGATGCAGAAGTTGCGGAGCAGCGCCGGGTCCGTACGACTCGGCTCTGGCACGTGGGTAGGGGTCGCGGGCACGCAGGGTCCTGATTCTTGAGACGCGCGGCGTCTCGTCTCGGGTCGACTCGGATCGATACGTAGCCTCCATCGTCCCATGGGTGCGGGACTGCGCCCGGTTTGGGCGGGTCGGAGGGCGGCTGGTAGCGTGGTCAGCTGTGTCTCGTGCCGTCTCGGCGCGGGACGGGTTCAGTTAGTGATTCATCAAAGCTGAAAAGGCTGTATTAAACGTGGCGAACATCAAGTCCCAGATCAAGCGGAACAAGACCAACGAGAAGGCACGCCTGCGCAACAAGGCTGTCAAGTCGTCGCTCAAGACCGCGATCCGCAAGGCCCGTGAGGCCGCTGCCGCGGGCGACGTCGAGAAGGCCTCCGTGGCCGCTCGTGAGGCCTCCCGCAAGCTCGACAAGGCTGTCTCGAAGGGCGTCATCCACAAGAACGCCGCCGCCAACAAGAAGTCGGCGCTGGCCTCCAAGGTCGCTTCCCTTCAGGGCTGAGCCGTTCCGCTCCACTTGATTTGACCGCCGGAAGGGACTCAGCGGGCCCTCTCTACCGCTCCTGACCGGCACTCCCGGACTCGTACGCGACTGCGTTCGCCACGCGGGTACGAGTCCAGCCTCAAGACACCGGGCCCCGGCGCCGTCCTTCCCCAGGACGGCGCCGGG
>NZ_FMDK01000931.1 GCF_900091995.1 Streptomyces sp. MnatMP-M17 | reverse complement strand
GTGGCCCCGCGCAGTGCGGGCACTCCGGCGATGCCGTCGGCGGCCCGGGTGGGCAGCAGGTGCAGCAGGAAGTCAGTCACGTGGTCCGGATGCGGCCACAGCACGAGGCTCTCGACCCCGGGGGACGCGGCGGCCAGGCCGAACGGAGCATCCGGCGTGTCCAGCGGGCCGAGGGCGGAGTGGGGGCGGGCCAGGGTATGCAGCACCGCGGCCTCGAATGCCTGCTGTTGTGGATTGGTGGTGTCCGGGACAAGCCCGAAGTGCATGCCGTGGCGGCGGTAGAAGGCGAGAGCGGCCTGGTGACCTTCGCCTGTGTACAGCCGACGCAGCCGTACGGCCTGGCGTTCGGTGGACATGGAGAGGTCCGTCCTGCGGCGCGACTGCCCGGACCGGCGCGCCGACAGACGCGGGTGAAGTCGGTGCGACTGACGTGGCGTTCGCCTCTTCCCGCCGGGTCGCATCCGTGGGTCCGGGCCACTCGATACGGACGGTGGCAGCAGTCCTGCCGAGGGCAAGGATAGCGCGCCACGCCCCCGGAGACCTCCGCCGGCCGGCCGAGCACAGCAAGGTGCATCCATCCGACGTTTGACACATAAAACTTGACGTACGTAGCCCCTGAAGATATAATAATGATTACAACGCCAGACGGCAAAACCCCGAGGAGTGCACCAGATGACCATCAAGCGGATGCCGTTGAAGGCCAACGGCCACGCGCTCTCCCGCTCGGGAGAGGTGGAGGCGAAGTGGCTGTTCGACGACATGGACCCCATGGTCTCGGGTGCGGAGTACGCCTGCCGGGTCTGCAACCAGCCGCCGACCTACCGGTTCACCGATGACACAGTCCACGTGGTGGAGCCGTGCCCCTACCCGGACGGGATCACCACGACGATCACCATCGCCGTTCCGTCCGGGAAGCTGCTGGTCAGCGACGACCTGCGCCCCGTGTTCACCTGGGTCGACGCCGACCCGATGAGCTACGAGAGCACTCTCGGCAAGGCTCAGGCGATCCGGCAGATGGCCGATGCCGGGTGCGCCTTCGGTCCCGCCGACAACTGCGGCCTTGGCCTGTACCGCACCGGGCCGGACAACTACATCATCGCCAGCCCCCGCTTGGACGAGGACGACGAGCCCTCCCTCGCGGAGAGCGACTGCCTGGCGAGGATCTGCACGGACCTGTGGGCGTACTCCTGCGCCGACTTCGAGCTCTGGAAGGCCCGGGGCGGCGACCCGGCCACGCTCGGCTGGTCCGACACCGTCGTGGACGTGCCGCCCGGCGAGTACCGCTTCGTCCACCACTCCGGTGAGCGCGGCTTCGACCGTGACAGTGCCGACACCGTGGTCTTCGCCCATGTCGAGCGCATCTGAGGGCCGCGCGGACCAGCCGCGGAGGGAGGCCCGCTAGCGCGCCGCCTCCCGCTCCGCCCGCACGGCGATACCGCCAGCTTCCCCGGAGCTTGCCGCATTCACGGCGGAGCCTCCCGACGAAAGGAACACCGCATGGGCGACAAGGTCATCTCCCAGAAGCCCGTGGGCGAGTACGTGATCGACGGCCAGCGCGTGGAGGTCACCCGTCTGGTCTGGCGTGAGGCCGCCGGGCTGAGCTACGACATCACGGACGCGGAGACCGGCGATCTTCTGCGGGACGAGTCCTTCGACGAGCACCCCACCGAGGAACAGGTGCGCGACGCGCTCGCGGACTACAACTCCCCCACGGAGGACGAGGAGGGCCACTCACCAGTCGGTTACTGCCGCTTCTGCAAGAGCGCGATCGCGCCCGCCTCGTCCGGCCACCTCATCCACGCCGCGGAAGACGGCTCCAACCCCTGGTGCTGCGACGGCTGCTGGGACCCCCGCCTGGGCTGAGCACTACCGGCCGCCGGAGCCGCCGGCCGCACACCGCGCCGGGCTGGACGGCCGGCCGGGACGCCGAGAGCACGAACCACCGTAAAGAAGGAGACCATGCCGACCGCCGCCTCCCTTCCGCCCGAGACCGAGCAGCCGAGCATGAGCACGGTCAGGTGCGACTCGTACGCCTACACCCGCCGGCGCGGTGGCTGTGGAGCGCCCGCCACCAAGCTGCTGACCGTCACGTTCACCGAACGCCGCACCCGGCGGTACCGGCTGTGCGACCGTCACGCCGCCGGCGTGCACGAGGACGTGGCCGACCCCCTGTTCGCCTACCTCGGCTGCACCGGCGTGAGCGAGGCCCCCATCGCCCCCGCAGGCGGCGCGACTTCGGCGGGCCGCTGACATCCGGCTGAGCGGGCCTGGATCAACCCATAGCCCGTCGACCCTCACCACGCATGACACATAAAACTTGACTCCAAAGACCTATTTGCATAGAATAATGAATGTCTTGAGGGCTTTCGTTCGGCCTTTCAGCCCAGCCCGCCGCCCCGCGTTCGCGTTCTCTGCCGGACGTCGGCCCGGTCGGCTCCACCTTTCCAGCGAGCCCGCCCTGCCGGCGGTTGCCCGCCGCTGCCCAGAAGGGAATGTCCGTATGAGCCAGAGCGCCGCCGGCGAGCATGAGGAGACCTACCGCGGCAGCCACATCCGCGTCGTGACCGTGCCGGAGCGCGAACTGGGCGCCGGTGCAACGATCCTCACCCACCTCGCGCTGCGGGTGAACGGACGGCCGGTCACCACCCGGGCCCGCACCGTCAAGGCGGCGATGAGGCGGGGCCGCCAGACCGTCGACCGCGCGCTGCTGGACGCCCGGCTGCTGCCGGTCCTGCGCACGCTGGCCGCTGTGGGCCCCGGCGCCGCCGAACTGGTCGCTGCGGGCAAGGTCGGCGAGGGGGACACGGTGTGGGTCCACAGCTGGGGCCTGTGGCGGCGGGGACAGGTCACCCGCATCGCACGGGTCAACGTGACCGTCTCCTACGTCACCACGTCCTCCGACACGGTCCGCCACAAGACCGTCCACCTGCGGGACCTGCGCCGCGAGGCCTCCGCCGCGACGCCGTCCACGGTGGCCGCGGCGCCCGCCCGGAACGAAGCCGTGGACGACTGCCGCCGCTGCGGCAAGCGCGTCGGGCTGTACAAGGGCCTGTGGTGGGGCGGGGACGACGACTTCATGTGCCCGGACGGGGAGAGCCAGCACGCTCCCCGCGGACTGTGGCAGCAGCGCGGCCGCCGGTCACCGGAACAGCTCACCGCCGCCGAGGGCTACTTCATGCGCTCGGTAAACGGCGGCACGCCGCGGCGCGTGCCCGCCCGGGCGGCGCTGGGCGAGATCGAGGCGGCGCTCGACGACGGCGTCCTGGTCGAGGACCTGCCCGGCGAGGCGGCCCTCCTCCCGTTCCGCGACCGGCGCGGCCGTATCGAGGTGCGCCCGGCGACCGCCGAGGAGAGCGCCGAGTCGGCGGTCGCCGACCATGACGTCTACGGCCCGGGCAGCGAGGTCACCGTCCGGCCTGTGACGTGGGACCGGCAGAAGCGTGCGCACGTCGTGGGGACGGAGTTCGCCGCGAGGGTGGCGCACAGCGTCAACGGCGGCCGGTACAAGGTGCGCTGGTCCGACGGCGAGGGCGTCTTCACGCTGGACGAGCTGCGCCCGGCGGGCGCGACGCGCCGGCCGGTCGAGGCGCTGCGGGCCGGGTCGCACGCGGTGTGGAACACCGGCGCCCGCATCGGGGACACCACGTCCCAGCGCTGGCCGACCAGCCCGTTCGTGCACGAGTGCCGCGACTGCCGTACGCGCGGCACCCGTGCCGACCTTCCGGGCCGGCCGTGCACGGCGCAGGTCGAGACCGCCCTGTCGCTGAGCCGGGCGGAGGATCTGCTGCCGGAGGCGTTCGCTCGGTGGGAGAGCCGGGTCACCACGGAGCGCGGTACGGACATCGGCGTCTTCAGCCGGGGTGTCGCGGTGGAGATGGCGGCGGCCGAACTGCGCGCCGGCGCCTCGCACTCCTGGGAGGACGACGGCCTGACCCTGGTCCGTGAGGGCTTCACCACCGTGCTGGAGCCCTACCGCAGCCCGCAGGAACGCGCGGCCGAAGCCGAGGCACGCGCCGCCGAGGACCTGCGCTGGGAGAAGATCCTCGCCGACACCGAGGACGTCGCGTTCGAGGACCTGGCGGTCGGGGACGTGCTGGTGCGCGGCTACGGCGACGGGCGCCGCGCGCAGGTCGTGCGGCCGGCCGAGGACTTCACCGACCGCTTCGGGCGGACGATGCGCCGCCTGTGGTGCCGGGCCGTGGAGGGCGGTGACCGGGAAGGCTGGGTCGAGTTCGGGCCCGGCGGGCGCACCCTGCGCCAGATCACCGGAGCACGCCAGAACGCCCCGGCCCTGCCCGAGGACGGCCAGGTCGCCGACTGCGCGCACTGCGGCGAGCCGATCACCTGGTCCTACGAGGACCCGGAGCCGGGCAGTGACAACGCCGTCGGCGCCTGGGCCGACGGCAGCGGCGCCGAGCAGTGCCCGGCCCGCCAGGACCTCGCGGATCCCGGCCACGCCCCGGCCGCCGAAGGGCCGCTGGGCATGGGTGACGTCCGCGCCCGGTTCCGCCGGGCCATGGACCGGCTCGCGCACACCGACGCGGACGAGCGCCTGGTCGGCCTGTTGACCA
>NZ_FMDK01000932.1 GCF_900091995.1 Streptomyces sp. MnatMP-M17 | reverse complement strand
CTGCGCGGGCCCCGGAGGCAAGGCGGCGCTGATGGCGGCGCTGGCCGCCGAACGCGGCGCGTCCCTGCTCGCCGCCGAGAAACAGCCGCACCGGGCCAGGCTCGTGGCACGCGCGCTCGCCGGGAACCCGGGTCCGTACCAGGTCGTCGCCGCGGACGGCACCCGCCCGCCCTGGATCCCCGGCTCCTTCGACCGGGTCCTGGTCGATGTTCCGTGCTCGGGCCTCGGCGCGCTGCGGCGCAGGCCGGAGGCGCGCTGGCGCCGCCGCCCGGAGGATCTGGAGGGCTTCGCACCGCTCCAGCGCGGACTGCTGCGCGGTGCGTTCGACGCGGTTCGGATCGGCGGGATCGTCGGCTACGCGACCTGCTCCCCGCATCTCGCGGAGACCAAGGCCGTTGTCGAGGACGTCCTCAAAGGGCGCGGCGGTCCGGCGGTGCGGGCCGACTGGATCGACGCGAGAGCGCTGATGCCGGGCGTACCGGCGCTCGGTGACGGCCCCGACGTCCAGCTCTGGCCGCATCTGCACGGCACGGACGCGATGTATCTGGCCCTGCTGCGCCGTACGGCCTGAGCGACCCCTGAGTGACCGCGGAGGTCCTCTTCCCGACCTGGCCAGCCGCACCGAATCGGCCGGTTTGGGCGGACTGTGCCGCTCCCCTTCGGCATCCGTTCGCACAGAGGTGCACAGGGCGGTCAGGAAGTGGTCCGGAGCATGGCAGGCTTGGCACATGGCCCAGATCAACCCCAGCATCCTGTCCGCCGACTTCGCCCGTCTCGCCGAGGAGGCGGCTGCGGTCGACGGCGCCGACTGGCTCCATGTCGATGTCATGGACAACCACTTCGTGCCCAATCTGACCTTGGGCGTACCGGTGGTCGAAGCGCTCGGCCGGGCGACGGACACCCCGCTGGACTGCCATCTCATGATCGAGGACCCCGACCGCTGGGCACCTCAGTACGTCGAGGCGGGCGCGGGCTCCGTGACCTTCCATGTGGAGGCCGCCGCCGCTCCCGTACGGCTGGCGCGTGAGATCCGGGCCAAGGGGGCACGGGCGTCCATGGCGCTGAAGCCCGCGACGCCCGTCGAACCGTACGAGGATCTGCTGCCCGAGCTGGACATGCTGCTGGTCATGACCGTGGAGCCGGGCTTCGGCGGTCAGGCCTTTCTGGACATCATGCTGCCCAAGATCCGCCGTACCCGGGAGCTGATCTCCAAGCACGGACTCGAACTGTGGCTCCAGGTCGACGGCGGAGTCTCGGCGAGCACCATCGAGCGATGCGCCGAGGCCGGCGCCGATGTCTTCGTCGCGGGCTCCGCCGTGTACGGAGCGGACGATCCGGCCGAGGCGGTACGTACCCTGCGCGACCAGGCCGCCAAGGCCACCGCCACGGCCTCCTGGGCGTGCGGACACGGGGCCGGCCACTGAGTCGGCCACTGAGCCTGACAACGGCCGGCCGCCCAGCCGTCCAGTGAGCCACGGGAATATGAACGGGGCCCTTTCGGGCCGATCAAGGATCGCTGGATCTGACAGGATGAACAGCGAGTCCAGAGTGCGCACAGCAGTGAGGAGATCGCGGTGTCTGCAATGTCGGCGGGTCGGTCCGCCCTGCGGATGGGACCCGCGGAGCTGGTGCAGGCGGCGGCCATGGCCCGTCGCTTCTACCTTGAGGGAAAGTCCAAGATCCAGATCGCCGAGGAGTTCGGCGTCAGCCGCTTCAAGGTGGCCCGGGTCCTGGAGACGGCGCTGGAGCGCGATCTCGTGAGGATCGAGATCCGTGTCCCCGCGGAGCTGGACGCGGAGCGTTCCGACGCGCTGCGCGCGCGGTACGGACTGCGGCACGCGGTGGTCGTCGAATCGCCCGCGGAGGGCGGCGACGAGTCGCCCGACCCGGAGAACCTCGGCGAGGTCGCGGCCGATCTGCTCGGCGAACTTGTGGTCGAGGGCGATGTGCTCGGGCTGGCCTGGGGCCGGTCCACCATCCATATGGCGGCGGCGCTCGACCGGCTGCCGCCCTGTACGGTCGTCCAGCTCACCGGTGTGTACGACGCGGGCACCGCCGAGCGCGGCTCGGTCGAGGCGGTACGGCGCGCGGCCCAGGTGTCCGGCGGCGAGGCCCACCCGATCTACGCCCCGATGCTGCTGCCCGATCCGGCGACCGCCGCCGCGCTGCGCAACCAGACCGGTATCGCGCGCGCCTTCGAGTACTTCGACAAGGTCACCGTCGCCGCCGTCTCGATCGGCTCGTGGGAGCCCGGTATCTCCGCGGTGCATGACATGCTCACCGACGAGGAGCGGTCCCACTACGCCTCGCTCGGTGTCGCCGCCGAGATGTCCGCGCATCTCTTCGACGCGGAGGGCCGGCGGGTCGGCCGTGACCTGGGCGAACGGTGTATCACGGTCGAGGCCGAGCGGTTGCGCCGTATCCCGGAGGTCGTGGCGATCGCGGGCGGGCCGCGCAAGGGCGAGGCGATCGGCGCGGTCCTCAGGTCCGGGCTGGTCACCAGTCTGGTGACGGACACCGCGGCGGCGGACTTCCTGCTGACCGAGTTCGAACCGGCGCCGAGGCCCGCGCTGGAGCGGTGCGACCCGGACGAGTGACCGTGGGCCGGCCGATCGCGGACGGCGACCGGGACCGGCCACGGCTCGGCCGACCGCGAACCGGTCGAGCCGAGGCCGAGTACGGACGGCCGGTCGGTCGAGGCCGATCACGGACGGCTGACCGCGCCGCGCGGGATGTGAGGCGCACGGTAAGCTCCTGGGGTAAGGCAGGTTCCACTTCCTGGCCTCGGAGCCCCCGTACCTCCTCCGTACCTTCCGCGGTTTTGCAGCGGGACACCGCCGGAGGAGCAGACGAACGCGGGGGCGTTTTGCTGCGCCTTTCGTGGAGACGACCTGCGCTGTTTCCACCGGAAAATGTGAGATCTATGCGTTTCCTCGAACCGGGTACCGGCCGCCATGTGGAGAGTGCTCCGGTTCCCTACGATCTGACGTACGACGATGTCTTCATGGTGCCGAGCCGCTCGGCCGTCGGCTCCCGTCAGGGCGTGGACCTCTCCGCCCAGGACGGTACGGGCACCACCATCCCGCTCGTCGTCGCCAATATGACGGCCATCGCGGGCCGTCGGATGGCCGAGACCGTCGCCCGGCGCGGCGGGCTGGTCGTCATTCCCCAGGACATTCCGATCGAGGTCATCACCGAGGTCATCTCCTGGGTCAAGACACGCCATCTCGTGCTCGACACCCCCATCGTGCTGGCACCCACCCAGACCGTCGGCGACGCGCTGTCCCTGCTGCCCAAGCGCGCGCACGGCGCGGGTGTCGTGGTCGACGGCGGCCACCGGCCCGTCGGGATCGTCACCGAACACGATCTGAGCGGAGTGGACCGCTTCACCCAGCTCTCCGAGGTCATGTCGAAGGATCTGCTGCTGATCGCCGCGGACATGGATCCGCGCGAGGCGTTCAACACGCTCGACAACGCCAACCGCAAGCTCGCTCCGGCCGTCGACGCCGAAGGCAGTCTGGTCGGCATCCTGACCCGGAAGGGCGCCCTGCGCGCGACGCTCTACACACCCGCCACGGACGCCGCGGGCAGGCTGCGGATCGCCGCCGCTGTCGGGATCAACGGCGATGCCGGGAGCAGGGCGGCCCAGCTTCTCGACGCGGGTGTCGACACGCTCGTCGTGGACACCGCGCACGGACACCAGGAGTCGATGATCGCGACCGTCCGGGCGGTCCGCGCGCTCGGCCCGACGGTCCCTGTCGTCGCGGGCAATGTCGTCTCCGCGCAAGGCGTACGCGATCTGATCGAGGCCGGCGCGGACATCGTCAAGGTCGGTGTCGGCCCGGGCGCGATGTGCACGACGCGCATGATGACCGGCGTCGGCCGGCCGCAGTTCTCGGCCGTCAGGGAGTGCGCGGCGGAGGCGAGGAAGTCCGGCAGACACGTTTGGGCCGACGGCGGAGTCCGGCATCCGCGCGATGTCGCCATGGCGCTCGCCGCGGGCGCCTCCAACGTCATGATCGGCTCCTGGTTCGCCGGTACGTACGAGTCTCCGGGCGACCTCCAGCAGACCGCCGACGGACGGCTGTACAAGGAGTCCTTCGGTATGGCCTCGGCCCGCGCCGTACAGAACCGTACGAGCGAGGAGTCGGCGTACGACCGGGCCCGCAAGGGACTGTTCGAGGAGGGCATCTCCACGTCCCGGATGTTCCTCGATCCGTCGCGGCCCGGTGTGGAGGACCTGATCGACTCGATCGTCGCGGGAGTCCGCTCGTCCTGCACCTACGCCGGGGCCAACTCGCTGGAGGAGTTCGCGGAGAAGGCGATCGTCGGCGTCCAGAGCGCCGCGGGATACGCCGAGGGCCAGCCGCTGCACGCCAGTTGGAGTTAGGGCATGTTGTGAATCCCGGCTTCTGATTCTGTGTCGGCGCGCATGGGCGTGGAGGGACCGGGTACACGCGCTCTGCACTGACCATGGAGCAGGGGAGGACGATGTGTCCACGGCGAGCACGGTCCCGACCGACAGCACGCAGTATGTGAGCCGACACCACGCGGACGCGGCGGAGCTGGACCTTCCTTACGTGGAGTGCCCGGCGGAAGTGGCGCCCAAGGACGCCCGGGAGATCTCAAGGCTCTTCTTCGCCCGACTCGCCGAGCTGGAGGAAGGCACACAGGAGCACCAGTACGTACGCAACACCCTGATCGAGCTGAATCTCGCGCTGGTGCGGTACGCGGCCACCCGCTTCCGCAATCGCTCGGACCAGATGGAGGACATCGTCCAGGTCGGCACCATCGGGCTGATCAAGGCGATCGACCGGTTCGAGCTCAGCCGCGAGGTGGAGTTCGCGACCTTCGCCGTCCCGTACATCGTCGGCGAGATCAAGCGCTTCTTCCGGGACACGAGCTGGGCCGTGCATGTTCCGCGCAGGCTCCAGGAGTTGCGGATCGACCTGGCCAAGGCGACCGACGAGCTGTCCCAGCGGCTCGACCACGCGCCGACCACGGCGGAACTGGCCGAGCATCTCGATCTGGAGGAGGACGAGGTCATCGAGGGCGTCGTCGCGGGCAACGGCTATACGGCGGGCTCGATCGACATGCCGACGGACGACACGGCCGGCGCGTCGGTGCCGCTCTCCGACCGGCTCGGCGCGCCCGACACAGGGCTGGAGACGGCGGAGAACGTCCAGGCGCTCAAGCCGCTGCTGGAGGAGCTGGACGAGCGGGAGCGGCGGATCCTCCGGATGCGTTTCGGTGACGAGATGACCCAGTCGGAGATCGGCGCGGAGCTGGGCGTCTCCCAGATGCATGTGTCCCGGCTGCTGTCACGGATCACGGGACGGCTCCGGGAAGGGCTGCTGGCGGTGGAGTGAGCCGCGGTGGAGTGACCGGCAGGGGAGCGCAGGGGAGTACGGCGAAGCGCGCAGGGGGCGTACCGCAGTTGCGGTACGCCCCCTGCGTCGTCCGTACGAGCCGGACCGGGCCCGACGGCGCCCGGTCCGTGGACGGCCGGGCTCGTGTTCTACTTCCGGTACGGCCTCGCCCAGGCCCTGTCCGACCGGTCATCGCAGAGAAGTGAACCACCAGCCGTGCGACTCAATGATCTCGACGAACGCATCGTCCACGCCCTCGCCGAGGACGCCCGCCGCTCCTACGCCGACATCGGCTCGCTCCCC
>NZ_FMDK01000933.1 GCF_900091995.1 Streptomyces sp. MnatMP-M17 | reverse complement strand
TGGCGGCACGCGCCGCAGAGCAGCCCGCCCCCGCCACGCCACAGCAACAGCCGCAGCCCCAGGCCCAGTCCCAGTCCCAAAGCCCTCAGCAGCCCGCGAACCCGTATCCGTGGGCCGCGCAGCCGCCGCAGAGCGGCTACGGCTTCCCTCAGCAGGGCCACCCTCAGCAGCAGCCCGGTCCGGTCGCGCCGACGGCTCAGGCCGCGTTGCCACCCGCCGTACCGGGTCCTGACGCCTCCGTACCGCCCGGCGCCGTACCGCCCGCCGGTTACGGATTCCCGCACCAGCAGGCACAGCCGGGACAGCAGCCAGGACCGTACGGCCCCGGGCCCGCGCCGCAGCAGAGCGGCTACGGCTTTCCGCAGCAGGACCAGTCCGGGCAGCCCGGTGCGCAGGCGCTCCCGGCTCCGTACGGCGTTCCGGGCGCGCACCATCCCGTACCCGCGCCCGTCCAGACGCACACCCAGCCACAGCACCCGCAACAGCAACAGCCCGCACAGCACCCGCAGCAGCAGCCCGTTGCCCAGCCGCCCGCCGTGGATCCTCGCGTCGGCACCGCCTGGCCCTCGCCCGTCGCGCACGACCACCGCGAGCGCTCCGTCCCGGGCGCACCGCTCGGCTATACGGCCGCCGTCGAGCTGTCCTCCGACCGTCTGCTGCGCAACAACAAGCAGAAGCCGAAGAGCAGCCGCAATCCGTCCGCCGGTTCGCGCTTCAGGATCGGCGGAAAGGCCGCGGAGAGCGAGTACCGGCGCAAGCTGGAGCTGATCCGTACGCCCGTGCTCTCCTGCTACCGGATCGCGGTCATCAGTCTCAAGGGCGGTGTCGGCAAGACCACGACGACCACCGCGCTGGGAGCGACGCTGGCTACCGAGCGGCAGGACAAGATCCTGGCGATCGACGCCAATCCGGACGCGGGTACGCTCGGCCGCCGCGTACGGCGCGAGACCGGCGCGACCATCCGCGATCTGGTCCAGGCGATCCCGTATCTCCACAGCTATATGGACATCCGCCGGTTCACCTCGCAGGCGCCCTCCGGTCTGGAGATCATCGCCAACGACGTGGATCCGGCTGTCTCCACCTCGTTCAACGACGAGGACTACCGGCGCGCGATCGAGGTCCTCGGCAAGCAGTATCCGATCATCCTCACCGACTCGGGCACCGGTCTGCTCTACAGCGCGATGCGCGGAGTGCTCGATCTCGCCGACCAGCTGATCATCATCTCGACGCCGTCCGTGGACGGCGCGAGCAGTGCCTCGACCACGCTCGACTGGCTGTCCGCGCACGGGTACGCGGAGCTGGTGCAGCGCTCGCTCACGGTCATCTCCGGCGTCCGTGAGACCGGAAAGATGATCAAGGTCGATGACATCGTGCAGCACTTCGAGACGCGCTGCCGCGGAGTGGTCGTGGTGCCGTTCGACGAGCATCTCGCGGCCGGTGCCGAGGTGGATCTCGACATGATGCGGCCCAAGACGCGCGAGGCGTACTTCCATCTCTCGGCGCTGGTCGCCGAGGACTTCGCGCGGGCTCAGCAGGCCCAGGGACTGTGGACCGCGGACGGCAATCCGCCGCCGCATCTCGTGCCGCCGATGCCGGGCCCCGGGCAGCAGACGCAAGGTCAGCCACCGTACGGACAGCCGGTGCAGGGACAGGGACACCCGTACGCGCCTCAGCCCTATCCGCAGCAGTACCCGCAGCCCCAGCCCCAGCAGCACGGGCAGCCGGGGCCTCCGTACTACCCGTATGCGCAGCAGCAGGCTCCGGGGCCGCAGCCCGGCGTGCAGCAGGGCTGGCAGCAGTCACCACCGTCCCAGGCGCAGTCCCCCGCGAGCCCGGCCGGTCCGCAGCCCGGACAGCTCCCGCACGGCCAACTTCCGCCCGGACAGACCGCGCAGCCGGGCCAGCCCGGTCATCCCGGACAGCCGGCCCTGCCGGGACCGTACGGTCAGCAACAGCCGCAGCAGCCGCAACCGCCTCAGGGCCAGACCGACTTGCAAGGTCCCGTCCCGCCCGGCGGATGGCCGCAGCAGCAGCCTCCGCAGGCACCGCCAGCGCCTCAGCAGTAAGGCATCAGAGGTCGATACCAATGAGGGCCCGCACCGTCTCCACGGCGCGGGCCTTCGGCGCATTCCCGCAGCCCACACGCGGTTTGGGCACCCGTTGACGCGCCCTGACGCCCGCTGATAAACCTCGCTTCACCGATTGGCGAACCAGATTCAACCCGGCTTCTCCGTGCGAGTGATAACACGAGGTCACCGTCCCATGGTCCATAGCGTTCCGCCGCGCACACCGCGGCAGCCCGTCCGCCAACGCCCCCGCCTCCGACTGCTTCTGGCCTCCGCCGTCGCGTCCGCCGCGCTCGTGGCCGCGACCGTGCTTCCCGTCCAGCCGCTGCTCCCGGCTCCTCAGCAGGCCCAGGCGGCCGGCGACCGCGCGCAGGTCCTGACCGTCGCGGTCAGCCAGAGCGTCGACTCCCTCAGCCCGTTCCTGGCCCAGCGGCTCGTCAGCACCACCGTCCACCGGCTGGCGTACGAGTATCTGACCAACTACGACGCCAAGGACGCGCGTACGGTCCCGGGCTTCGCCACCGCGTGGCAGTCCTCCGCCGACAAGCTGACGTGGACCTTCACCATCCGCGAGGACTCGAAGTGGTCCGACGGCAAGCCGGCCACCGCCGAGGACGCCGCCTGGACCTTCAACAAGATGATGACGGACCCGGACGCGGCCACCGCCAACGGCAGTTTCACGGCCAACTTCAAGCGGGTCACCGCGCCGGACCCGAAGACTCTGGTCATCGAGCTGAAGAAGCCTCAGGCCACCATGACGGCGCTCGATGTGCCGATCGTGCCCAAGCACATCTGGGAGAAGGTCGGCGACTTCTCGAAGTTCAACAACGACAAGCAGTTCCCGATCGTCGGCAACGGACCATTCGTCGTCACTGACTACAAGGTCGACCAGTACATCAAGCTGAAGCCCAACCGGGACTTCTGGCGCGGTGCGCCGCAGTTCGACGAACTCGTCCTCAAGTACTACAAGGACGGCGACGCGGCCGTGGCCGCGCTCCAGAAGGGCGAGGTCTCCTTCGCCTCCAATCTCACGCCGGCCCAGGCCACGGCGCTGAAGAACGCCGACAACATCAAGGTCAACGACGCCCCGGGCCGCCGCTTCTACGCGCTCGCCACCAATCCCGGCGCCAGGTCGAAGGACGGCAAGAAGTTCGGCAACGGCCATCCCGCGCTGCTGGATCCGGCGGTGCGCAAGGCCCTCTTCCAGGCCGTCGACCGCGAGACCATCATCGACAGGGTCTTCCAGGGCCATGCCGTCGAGGGCCAGGGCTATATCCCGCCGCGCTTCGACTCGTACTTCTGGCAGCCCTCGGCGGAGCAGAAGATCGCGTACGACCCGGACGCCGCGGCCCGGACGCTCGACCAGGCCGGCTATACGAAGAACGCGAGCGGCAAGCGCGTCGGCAAGGACGGCAAGCCGCTCGACTTCCGGATCCTCTGCCACGCCACCGATCCGAACGACAAGGCCATCGGCAAGTACCTCCAGGAGTGGTGGGGCCGGCTCGGCATCGGGCTGAAGGTCGAGTGCCTCGACAATGTCTCCGACCCATGGGTCGCGGGCGACTACGATCTGGCCTTCGACGGCTGGTCCGTCAATCCCGATCCCGACTTCGTCCTCTCCATCCATACGTGCGGTGCGCTGCCCGCCACTCCCAAGGACAGCGGCTCCACCGACAACTTCATCTGCGACAAGGAGTACGACGACCTCTACGCCCAGCAGGCCGTGGAGTACGACGCGGCCAAGCGCGCGGAGCTCGTCAAGCGGATGGAGTCGAGGCTGTACGACACCGGGTACATGAATGTCATGGCGTACCCGAACGCGGTCGAGGCGTACCGTACGGACCAGATCAAGTCGATCACGACGATGCCGGCGGCCGCCGGCAACCTCTGGGGCCAGGACGGCTATTGGAGCTGGTGGTCCGCGGTCCCGGCCGGTGACGGTGACGGCGGCACATCCGGCGGCTCCTCCTCGACCGCGTTGGCGATCGGGCTCGGCGCCGCCGGAGTAGTCGCCGCCGGGCTCGGGCTCTTCGTCGCGATGCGACGCCGTTCCACCGCGGAAGACCGTGAATAACCCATGAGCACCGCAAGCACTCCCGGTGTTGTGCGGGACGCAGTCGACGGCCCGGCGCCGACCGGGCCGTCCGGCTCGGCGGCCCGCGTCCGCGCCGGTTCCAGGACCGCGTATCCGCTCTATGTGGCGGGCAAGCTCGGCGGCGCGGTCGTCTCGCTGCTCGCCGTCCTCGTCACCAGCTTCTTCCTCTTCCGGATCATCCCCGGCGATCCGGTCCGGGCCATGACGCATGGCGCGCCGACATCCGCCGAGCAACTGGCCACGATGCGCCGGCAGTTCGGGCTGGATCTGCCGCTGTGGCAGCAGTTCACCGACTACTGCGCCAAGGCGCTGACCGGTGATCTGGGTATGTCGTACCAGTTCCGCGCGCCGGTCGGTGAGCTGATCGCGGCGAAGCTGCCCGCGACGCTGCTGCTCACCGGCGTCGCGGTGGTGATCTACTCGGCGCTCGGTCTCTGGCTCGGCACCCGCTCCGCCTGGCACCACGGCGGTCTCGGCGACCGGCTGAACACGGGCGTGGCACTGACGCTCTGGTCCGTACCGTCCTTCTGGCTGGGACTGCTGCTGATCATCGTCTTCTCGGTGGGCATCGGCCCGGTCCCGGGCATGTTCCCGACCGGCGGTATGGAGTCGGGCGACACGGCCGGCTTCGCCCGGATCCTCGATGTGGCGCACCATATGGTCCTGCCGGTGGTCACGCTGGTCGCGGTGGGGTACGCGCAGACGCTGCTGGTGATGCGCTCCTCGCTGCTGGACGAGATGGGCGGCGACTATCTGACGACGGCGCGGGCGAAGGGACTGCGGGACGCGTCCGTACGGCGGCGGCACGCGGTGCCCAACGCGCTGCTACCCACCGTCACCATGGTCTTCATCAATCTGGGCCATGTGGCGGGCGGTTCGATCCTGGTGGAGACGGTGTTCTCCTGGCCCGGGCTCGGCGGGCTGTTCTACCAAGGGCTGAGCGTGCCCGATCTGCCGCTGGTCCAGGGGCTGTTCCTGGTCTTCGCCGGCGCGATGATCGTGATGAATCTGCTCGCCGATCTGCTCTATCCGCTGCTCGATCCCCGGGTGGGCCGATGACCTTCACAAAGCCGCCGAATCCGTCGCCGGTGCCGGAGGAGCCGCCGTCCGCCGCCTCCGCCGCCTCCGATGCCGCCTCCGCCACCGCTGCCGCTTCTCTGTCCGCGTCCTCGTTCGCGTGGGCCCGCAGACGCGCGTCGGTGGTCCGCTTCTGGCAGCGCTACCGTACGCACCGCGCCGGGCTCTTCGGTCTCGCCGGGCTCGCGCTCGTCGCGCTGATCGCCCTGGCCGCGCCGCTGCTCGTCGGCGGTGATGTGCAGAGCGTGACGCGGGCGCCGGGCACGGCGCTGGAGGCGCCGAGCGGCCGGTTCCCGCTCGGTACGGACCAGTTCGGACGGCCACTGCTGGGACTGCTCGTCTGGGGCGCCCGGATCTCGCTGACCGTGGGACTGCTGGCCGCCGCGCTGTCGGTGGCCATCGGTACGCTCGTCGGTATCCTCGCCGGGCACTACGGCGGCTGGGCGGCGACGGTGACCATGCGGATCACCGACTGGTTCCTGGTAATGCCCACGCTGGTACTGGCGATCGTACTGGCCACGGTCATGTCGCGGTCCATCTGGACAGTGATCGTGGCCATCGGTGTCACGAGCTGGCCGACGACGGCGCGGCTGGTGCGGGCGCAGACGATCGCCGTCGAGTCACGTCCGTACATCGAGCGGGCGCGGGCGCTGGGCGGCGGGCACGGCCACGTCATGAGCCGCCATGTGCTGCCCAATGTGATGCCGCTGGTGCTCGCGCAGACCACGCTCGGTATCTCCAGCGCGATCCTGACGGAGGCGACGCTCGCCTTCCTCGGCCTCGGCGATCCGACGATCGTCTCGTGGGGCGGCATGCTCCAGGACGCGCGGGAGGCGGGCGCGGTCTCCTCCGGGCACTGGTGGTATCTGGCACCGCCCGGACTCGCGATCGCGTTCGTCGCGCTGGCGTTCACACTCTGCGGCCGTGCGATCGAGACCGTGCTCAACCCGAAGCTGGGAGTGCCCCGTTGACCGACGGCGCGTCGAATCTGCTGGAGATCAGAAATCTGTCCGTGACGTACGGATCGGGAGCGTCGGCCGTGCCCGCCGTACGAGGCGTCGATCTGACCATCGGGCCGGGCCAGAAGCTCGGTGTCGCCGGGGAGTCGGGCTGCGGCAAGTCCACACTGGCCCTCGCGCTGCTCAGACTGCTGCCGCCGACGGCGAAGCTGACCGGCGAGATCCTGCTCGACGGCGAGGATGTCCGCACCATGAAATGGGGCCGGCTGCGCGCCGTACGGTGGGCCGGCGCGTCGATCGTCTTCCAGGGCGCCATGCACTCGCTCAACGCGGTGCACCGGATCGGCGACCAGATCGCCGAGCCGGTGCTGCTGCACCGGCACGCCACACCTGCGGCCGGCCGCTCGCGCGCCGCCGAGCTGCTGGAACAGGTCGGGCTGCCCGCCGCGCGCGCCGACGCGTATCCGCATGAACTCTCCGGCGGCCAGCGGCAGCGCGTGATGATCGCGATGGCGCTCGCCTGCGATCCACGGCTGATCGTCGCGGACGAGCCGACCACCGCACTGGATGTGATGATCCAGGCGCAGATCCTGCGGCTGATCGAGCGGTCGGTCGCGGAGCAGGACATCGGTCTGCTGATGATCAGCCATGATCTGGCGGTGCTCTCGGACACCTGTGACCGGCTCGCCGTAATGTACGCGGGCCGGATCGTGGAGGAGGGCCCGGCGCGCCAGGTCTACGACGCGGCGGAGCATCCCTACGGCCGGGCGCTCTCCGCCGCCTTCCCGCGCGTCGGTGACCTCGCGTCCCGGCGCGCTCCGCGTGGCCTGCCCGGTGATCCGCCGGATCCTTCGGCGCTGCCGTCCGGCTGTACGTTCCATCCGCGCTGCCCGGTCGCGCTGGACATCTGCGCACGGGAGGACCAGACGCTGCGGCCGGCCGGTCCGGGCCGGAGCGCGGCCTGTGTACGGGTGGGCTCCGCGGTGCCCGCCCAGGAGCAGCCGCTATGAGGGCCACGCCGTATGCCCTCTTCCGTAAAGCCCGTAAAGCCGCGTAAAGCCCGGCCGGCCTCCAGGAGCCACCCATGACGACGACCACCAACGCCTCGCCGGTCCCGCTGCTGTCGGCCGCCGAGCTGAATGTCACCTTCCCCGGGCGGCGCGGTGCACCGTCGTCCCGGGCCGTCGACGGCGTCGATCTCGACATCGGCGCCGGAGAGATCGTCGCCCTGGTCGGTGAGTCCGGCTGCGGCAAGACCACACTGGCGCGGACGCTGCTCGGTCTGGTGCCGCCCAGCCGGGGCCGGGTGACCTTCGCCGGGGAGCCGCTGGGATACGGCGCCCGCTCGCTGAAGGCGTACCGCAAGCGCGTACAGCTCGTCCTCCAGGATCCGAGCGGATCGCTCAATCCGCGCCATACGGTGTACGACGCGGTGGCCGAGGGCCTTCGGATCCATGGCCATCAGGGCGATGAGCGCGCGGCCGTCGCCGAGGCGCTGTCCCGGGCCGGTCTCCGGCCGCCCGAGCGGTTCTTTCTGCGCTATCCGCACGAGCTGTCCGGTGGCCAGCGGCAGCGGGTCGTCATCGCGGGCGCGCTCGTCCTTGAACCCGAACTGATCGTCGCCGACGAGCCGGTGGCGTCCCTGGACGCGTCCGTACGAGGTGAGATCCTCGCGCTGCTGCTGTCGCTGCGCGATGAACTCGGGCTGTCCGCACTGGTGGTGACCCATGATCTGGGGCTGGCGTGGAACATCGCGGACCGGGTGGCGGTGATGTATCTCGGGCGGATCGTGGAGACAGGCCCGGTGGAGGATGTCCTGACGGACCCTCAGCATCCTTACACACGCGCGCTGTTGTCCGTACTGCCGGAGTCGGGACAGACACCGGTCGTCCTCATGGGCGAGCCGCCGGACCCGTCCCGTGTCCCGGGCGGCTGCCGCTTCCACGCCCGGTGCCAGGTGCTCGCCTCGGGCGAGGCGGCGCGGGCGGGCGTCGAGGAGCGGTGCCGTACGGAGTCACCGCCGGTGCTGACGGGCGGCCCGGCCGCACAGGTCGCGTGCCACTGGGCGACGGCGAAATGAGCTGGGCCGGACGGGGCCCACGGGCCGCCCTTGAGCCATGGCCGCCCTTTCTACCTGGCGTCGTATTCCTCCGTCAGCGCCCGTGA
The DNA here is from genome assembly GCF_900091995.1 of Streptomyces sp. MnatMP-M17. Taxonomy (GTDB): domain Bacteria; phylum Actinomycetota; class Actinomycetes; order Streptomycetales; family Streptomycetaceae; genus Streptomyces. The sequence continues at coordinate 5,127 of NZ_FMDK01000933.1, read as the reverse complement.
GCGCTTGACGTCGTCGGCGATCGCCTCCAGCAGCGCCTCGATCGACTCGAACTTCCGCTGGCCGCGGACGTAGGAGAGGAAGTCGACGGTCACATGGAGCCCGTACAGATCCAGCCCGACCCGGTCGATCGCATACGCCTCGACCGTCCGCTCCGTCCCTTCGAACTGCGGGTTCGTACCGACCGAGATCGCCGCCGGCATCCGCTCACCGTCCGCCGTGAGCCAGCCCGCGTACACTCCGTCGGCCGGGATCGCGGTGTGCGGCAGCGTCTCCACATTGGCCGTGGGATAGCCGAGTTCACGTCCGCGCTGCGCGCCGCGCACCACCACACCCTCGACCCGGTGCGGTCTGCCGAGGATCTCCGCCGCGCCCGCGACATCGCCCTCGGCGACCAGTCGGCGGGTGAGCGTGGACGAGAAGGGCTCGCCGCCGCCCGCCTCGCCGGTCACCCGCAGATCGATGACCTCGACCTCGTAGTCGTAGGTGGCTCCCAGATCGGCCAGTACGGCGACGTTCCCGGCTGCCTTGTGGCCGAAGCGGAAGTTGGGGCCCTCGATCACGGCGCGGGCGTGCAACTTGTCGACCAGGACCTTCACGATGAAGTCGCCCGGCGACAGCCTGGAGAACTCGACGGTGAACGGCAGGATCAGCAGCGCGTCCACACCCAGCTCCGCCATCAGCTCGGCGCGCCGGTGGTGCGGCGCGAGCAGCGGCGGATGGCTGCCGGGCCGTACGACCTCGCTCGGGTGCGGATCGAAGGTCACGACGACCGACGGCACTCCCAGCTCCCGCGCCCGCTCCACCGCGCGGCCGATGATGAGCTGGTGTCCGCGGTGCACCCCGTCGTAGGAGCCGATGGTGACGACGCTGCGCCCCCAGTCCTGGGGGATGTCCTCCAAGCCACGCCAGCGCTGCACTGAGACCGCTCCTCGCCCGAACCCATGTACGTCATTTCCAGTCACGCAATGCTAAGACTGCCATGCCCTGTACCCGTGGCACGCATCGGCCACCGGGCTCGGCCAACGCGCTCGGTCACCGGGCTCAGTCACCGGGCTCCGGAAGCGGCTCAGGTGCGAACGCGCCCCCCAGTGCACCGTCTCTCCCCTCCAAGCGCCTCCAAGCGCCCGCTCCCACGGGTGAGTGACGGGCCCGGGATGGACAGGACCCTTCTCGGAGGGGGGCCGTGGAGCCGGGCAGGCGTACCTGCCCGGCTCCACGGTGCGATCCGGTCGCTGTGGCGGTAAGGCCGACGGCTCCGGTCTCAGCCGAAGACCGCGAGGCTCTTGGCCTTGCCGCGCTGTTCCTCGACGAGCGCCAGGAAGCGCCCTTCGGGGCCGAACGCGGCGACCGGCGCCGAGTCGAACGCCGGTATGTCCAGCCGTACGCCGTTGAGCAGCAGCCCGGCCCGCTTCTCGTCCACGTCCCAGCGCGGGAACGCGGCGGCGGCGGCCTCGGCGACCGGCATGACGGTCAGCTCCTGCTGGAGCTGCTCCAGCGTTCTCGCCGAGTCCAGCGCGTAAGGGCCCACCCGGGTCCTGCGCAGCGCGGTGAGATGGCCGCCGACGCCGAGCCCGGCACCGAGATCACGGGCGAGGGCGCGGATATATGTACCGGACGAGCAGACGACGGAGACGACCAGATCGAGGACCGGAGTGCCGTCCTCGGCGACGGCCTCACGTACGTCGTAGAGCCGGAACGAGGAGACGGTCACCGGCCGGGCCGGGATCTCGAACTCCTCGCCGCCGCGCACCCGTGCGTAGGACCGCTTGCCGTCGATCTTGATGGCGCTCACCTTGGAGGGCACCTGCATGATCGCGCCGGTCAGCGCCGCGATCCCGCTGTCGATGGCATCGCGCGCGACCAGCGACGCGTCCGCGGACGAGGTGATCTCGCCCTCCGCGTCGTCGGTCACGGTGTTCTGTCCCAGCCGGATCGTGCCGAGGTACTCCTTCTCGGTCAGCGCGAGATGCCCGAGCAGTTTCGTGGCCCGCTCCACACCGAGGACGAGGACGCCCGTCGCCATGGGATCGAGGGTGCCGGCATGGCCGACGCGCCGGGTTCCGGCGATCCCGCGCATCTTGGCGACGACGTCGTGCGAAGTGAAGCCCGACGGCTTGTCCACGATGACAAGGCCGTCAGGCGTCCTTTTCTGCTGAGTCATTCCGCGGCGGCACCGTCCGTGCTGTCCCCGTCCGCGTCCGCGCCGTCCACACCATCGGCGTCGTCGGAGTCGGCCTTGCGGTACGGGTCGGCCCCGGCCGCGTAGGTCTTGCCGGTGGACACCTCCCGTACCTCCGCGTCCTTGGCGCGCGCCCGGTCGAGGAGGTCCTCGATGGTGCGCGCGTTGTCCGGCAGGGCGTCCGGGACGAACGCCAGCGTCGGGGTGAAGCGCACGCCGGTCTGGCGGCCCACCTCGGAGCGGAGGACGCCCTTGGCGCTCTCCAGGGCCGCCGCGGAGGCCGCGCGCTCCTCGTCGTCGCCGTAGACCGTGTAGAAGACCGTGGCCTCCCGCAGGTCGCCGGTGACACGGGCGTCCGTGATGGTCACGAACCCCAGTCGCGGGTCCTTGATACGCCGGTCCAGGGTCTCCGCGACCACGACCTGGATGCGATCGGCCAGCTTGCGGGCCCGCGCGTTGTCGGTCACCGGTCCGTCACTCTTCCTTCTGGGTTTTCTTGTCCACTGGTCAGTCTTCGTCCGGTCAGTCCTCGTCGCCGTGCAGCCGCCGCCGTACCGACAGCAGCTCCACCTCGGGATGCCCGGCGACCATGCGTTCGCACCGGTCGAGCACCTCGGTGAGATGGGCCCAGTCGCCGGACACCACCGCCAGACCGATCTCGGCCCTGCGATAGAGGTCCTGGCTGCCGGTCTCCGCGGCGCTGACCGCGAATTTCCGCTGGAGCTCGGCGACGATCGGCCGGACGACGGAGCGTTTCTCCTTCAACGACCGTACGTCGCCGAGGAGCAGATCGAAGGACAGCGTCCCCACATACATGCATGTCCGGATGTCCCGCCGGTACGGGTTCGGTGCCCTGCCAGTGCTTGGCAGGGGCACAAGAACCGTACACGCAACGGCCGGGGCCGATCGACGGATATTCGTCCCGTCGACCGGCCCCGACCTGAGCGGTCAGCGCGTGCGTCAGCCGCGCGGCTTCTCGCGCATCTCGTAGGTGGCGATGACGTCGTCGATCTTGATGTCGTTGAAGTTTCCGAGGTTGATACCGCCCTCGAAGCCCTCGCGGATCTCGGTGACATCGTCCTTGAAGCGGCGCAGGCCCTGGATGTTGAGGTCCTCCGCGATGACCTTGCCGTCGCGGACGAGCCGGGCCTTGGTGTTGCGCCTGACCTCGCCGGAGCGGATGAGAACACCCGCGATATTGCCCAGCTTGGACGAGCGGAAGACCTCGCGGATCTCCGCCGTACCGAGCTCGACCTCTTCGTACTCCGGCTTGAGCATGCCCTTGAGGGCGGACTCGATCTCCTCGATCGCCTGGTAGATGACCGAGTAGTACCGGACGTCCACGCCTTCGCGCTCGGCCATCTGCGCGGCACGCCCCGCGGCGCGCACGTTGAAGCCGATCACAATGGCGTCGGAGCCCATGGCCAGGTCGATGTCCGACTCGGTGACCGCACCGACACCGCGGTGCAGCACCCGGATGTCCACCTCTTCGCCGACGTCGAGCTGGAGCAGCGAGGACTCGAGGGCCTCCACCGAACCGGACGCGTCGCCCTTGATGATGAGGTTGAGTTCCTGCACCAGACCGGCCTTGAGGGCCTCGTCCAGATTCTCCAGGGAGAACCGGACGCCCCTGCGGGCGAAGGCCGCGTTCCGCTCACGGGCGGCACGCTTCTCGGCGATCTGCCGGGCCGTACGGTCCTCGTCGACGACCAGGAAGTTGTCGCCGGCACCGGGCACATTGGTGAGACCCAGGACCAGGACGGGCGTCGAAGGCGTCGCCACGTCGACGTTGTTGCCGTTGTCGTCGAGCATGGCCCGCACACGGCCGTACGCGTCACCGGCGACCATCGTGTCACCGACGCGCAGCGTGCCGCGCTGGACGAGCACGGTGGCGACGGCGCCGCGGCCACGGTCGAGATGGGCCTCGATCGCGATGCCCTGCGCGTCCTGCTCCGGGTTGGCCCGCAGGTCGAGCGAGGCGTCCGCGGTCAGGACCACGGCCTCCAGCAGGCTGTCGATGTTCAGGCCCTGCTTGGCGGAGATGTCGACGAACATGGTGTCGCCGCCGTACTCCTCGGCCACCAGCCCGAACTCGGTGAGCTGACCGCGCACCTTGGTCGGGTCGGCGCCCTCGACATCGATCTTGTTGACCGCGACCACGATCGGCACATCGGCCGCCTTGGCGTGGTTCAGCGCCTCGATCGTCTGCGGCATCACACCGTCGTTGGCCGCGACCACCAGGATCGCGATGTCGGTGGACTTCGCACCACGGGCACGCATGGCGGTGAACGCCTCGTGGCCCGGGGTGTCGATGAAGGTGATCCTGCGCTCTTCACCGTTGACGTCGGTGGCGACCTGGTACGCGCCGATGTGCTGCGTGATACCGCCGGCCTCGCCCGCGACGACGTTCGTCTTGCGGATCGCGTCCAGCAGCCTGGTCTTACCGTGGTCGACGTGGCCCATGACGGTCACGACCGGCGGCCGGGACACGAGGAGTTCCTCGCCGCCCTCGTCCTCGCCGAACTCGATGTCGAAGGACTCCAGCAGCTCGCGGTCCTCCTCCTCCGGGCTGACGATCTCGACGACGTAGTTCATCTCGTCGGCGAGGAGCTGGAGGGTCTCGTCGGAGACGGACTGTGTGGCCGTGACCATCTCGCCGAGGTTCATCATCACGGCGACGAGCGACGCCGGGTTGGCGTTGATCTTCTCCGCGAAGTCGGTGAGCGACGCACCGCGCGACAGCCGGACGGTCTGTCCGTTGCCACGAGGCAGCATCACACCGCCGACCGACGGGGCCTGCATGGCCTCGTACTCCTGGCGCCTCTGCCGCTTCGACTTACGGCCACGACGGGCGGGCCCGCCGGGACGGCCGAACGCGCCCTGTGTGCCACCACGGCCACCGGGACCACCCGGACGTCCGCCGAAGCCGGGACGGCCACCGCCGCCA
>NZ_FMDK01000935.1 GCF_900091995.1 Streptomyces sp. MnatMP-M17 | reverse complement strand
CGGAGTCGCTCGTGCCGCGCAGCCGACGCGGCCCCGGGGTCCGGGGCTTGCCCCGGTTTCGGGAAGGGGCGGGGTGGGGGACAGGTCCCGTTGTCGCGGACCCGCTCCGACCGTGACCCCCGCGTCGCCTCCCCGTAAGGTGGTCGCCGGGACCGTACCCCGTCCCACCAGCCGCTTCACCCGGCACTGTCACCGTGGCAGTACAGCACCGCCCCGCCCGCCCGAGGAGTCCCTACCGACATGGCCGAGCACGCGCCGCACGCCGAGCACCCCGCCTATCCCGTCGGACTCCGCCTGTCCGGGCGGCGCGTCGTTGTCGTCGGCGGCGGACAGGTCGCGCAGCGCCGGCTGCCCGCGCTCATCGCGGCCGGCGCCGACATCGTGCTCGTCTCGCCCTCCGCGAAGGCGTCCGTCGAGGCCATGGCCGAGGCCGGCGAGATCCGCTGGGAGCGCCGCCGCTACGAGGAGGGCGACCTCACCGGCGCCTGGTACGCCCTCATCGCCTCCAGCGATCCCGTCGCCAACCGCACCGCCTCCGCCGAGGCCGAACGCCACCGCGTCTGGTGCGTACGCAGCGACGACGCCGAGGCCGCCACCGCCTGGACGCCCGCCACCGGCCGCAGCGAGGGCGTCACCGTCGCCGTGCTGACCGGACGCGATCCGCGCCGTTCCGCCGCCGTACGGGACGCCATCGTCGAGGGCCTGCGCGACGGCACCCTCGCCGCGCCTCACCACCGCAGCCGTACGCCCGGCGTCGCCCTCGTCGGCGGCGGTCCCGGCGACCCCGATCTGATCACCGTGCGCGGGCGCAGACTGCTCGCCGAGGCGGACGTGGTCATCGCCGACCGCCTCGGCCCTCGTGACCTGCTGAACGAACTCCCGCCGCACGTCGAGGTGATAGACGCGGCGAAGATCCCGTACGGCCGCGCCATGGCCCAGGAGGCCATCAACGACGCGCTGATCGAGCACGCCAAGGCGGGCAAGGCCGTGGTCCGGCTCAAGGGCGGCGACCCGTTCGTCTTCGGCCGTGGCATGGAGGAGGTCCAGGCGCTCGCCGAGGCCGGCATCCCGTGCACGGTCGTACCCGGGATCTCCAGCTCCATCAGCGTGCCCAGCGCCGTAGGCATCCCTGTCACCCACCGTGGCGTCGCTCATGAGTTCACCGTCGTCAGCGGCCATGTCGCTCCCGACGACGACCGTTCACTGGTCGACTGGGCCGCGCTCGCCCGGCTCCACGGCACGCTCGTGCTGCTGATGGCCGTCGACAAGATCGGCGCCATCGCCGAGGCGCTCGTCGCACACGGCAAGGCGCCCGGCACTCCCGTCGCCCTGATCCAGGAGGGCACCACGGCCGCCCAGCGACGGGTGGACGCCACACTCGCGACCGTGGCGGACGCCGTACGGGCCGAAGAGGTACGGCCTCCCGCCGTCATCGTCAT
>NZ_FMDK01000937.1 GCF_900091995.1 Streptomyces sp. MnatMP-M17 | reverse complement strand
CGCCGGGCCCGCCCCGGCAGCCCGCCGGGCCGCGCCGAGTCGGCCGGCGGGCTGCTGACACACCTTCAGCGACAGGTACCGACAGATGTCGGCACCTGCGGTACACGGCACACGACAGGCCCCCGCACCCCCGTGTCGGGGGCCTGTCATGTGTGAGCCTGTTCCGCGTACGGAAGAGCACGTCCTGAGCGCGCGCACAGCGCGCGGAAGCGGAAGAACGTCAGTCGCCGAGGACTCGAAGAACCCGGAAGACCCCATGCCCCGCGGCCGTTATTCGCTCCATGATCCGCACGATCACTTTCCTCTCGGTGACGAACATTTCCACTGCGCCCCTGGTCCCTCCGGCTGGCGCTATGTCTCCCAGATCACCACTCCCTCCGGCGACCACGCAGGCTCCGTCGATCTGGCCCTCGACGAACTCGGCCGCCCTATCCGTCTGCAACTCCACGCCGCGAGCTGGCAGGTCCGCGGTGCCGCCCTGGACGGCGTCACCTGGGTCCGTACCGACCCCACCGGCGCCCATGCCACCGAAGGCAATGTGCGCGCCCATGCCTTCACCGGCACCTCCCCTGCCTTTCTGGTCGCGACAGCGCGACTTCTCCGTCTCACTCCTGGCTCCCCGGCGACCCGCGTCCGTCTCGTGGCCTTCACGGACCCGGTCCTGGCACCCCGTACCGTCGATCAGTCCTGGGCGCTGGTGAACAGTGAAGCGCACGCCACTGACAATGGCCCTCTGACCGTGGACGAGTACCAGGTCAACGCCCTGGACACCGGTGAACAGCACACGGTTCACCTCGCCGGAGACGTGGTGCTCTCAGCCCCCGGCATCGAACTCGAAGACCTCGAAACGCCGCCCTCGGCCATGCCCTGACCATGTCCTGACGTGAGGCCCCTCTCCGCCTACGCGGGCGGAGCGAAGCCTGTGCGCCGCGGCGCCTCCTCAGCACCCGGTGCTGGCGCGGTGGTCGGCAGCGACAGAGATGGCGTCGGCAGAGATACGGGAGCAACGGCAGGCGCGGGCTCGGTTGCGGCAGTAGCAGTAGCAGTAGCAGTAGCGGTGGGAGAAGCCACAGGAGTAGGTGCGGGAGCAAACGCGGATGTCGGCGTCGCCGAGCGCGTCGCCGAGCCGGGAGGTCCTCCCAAGGTCCGCCGAGCCTCCCGCGCCTGCCGCTCATGCACCACGGCCGCGAGATAGGCCCCCGCGGGAACTCCTTCCGGCGTCGGCGCTCCCGTACGAGCCGCCAGATCATCCGCGAGCCGCTCCGCCATCGACCGGCTCACGCCCGCTTCGAGCTGTCCCAGCCGCGTCAGGTACTGACGTATCGCGAGCCACAACTCGTCCGGCACGGCGGAGAGATCGAGCTCCGCGAAGCGTCCCACGAGCCATGGCGGAGGAGGCGGGACCATCGCCATACGGCCGGCTGGCACCCGTTCCCGTACGACCAGAGTTCCCGCGAAGACATCGCCGATCCGCCGCCCTCGCGCCGACACCAGCGACGCGATACAGGCGATGACCCCGAACGACATCAGAATCTCCACCACGCCCATCGCTCCGCGTACCAACGCGTGCCGGAACCGTATGGGCCCACCGTCGTCCCGTACGACCCGCAGCCCACAGGCCAGCTTCCCCAGCGAGCGCCCGTGGCTGAGCGTCTCCACCGCGATCGGACCGCCCACCAGAATCAGCAGGAAGGACGCGATGGCCAGCGCCGCGACCGCCGCGTCGTCCAGCGAGCCCGTCGCCAGCGCGAGCCCGAACATGACCAGGAGATAGACGGTCCACACCACGATCAGGTCGATCGCCAGTGCCAGCGCCCGGCTCGGCAGCTTCGCCGGGCGCAGCCCCAGTACGACCGCGTCGCCCGTCACAAGCTCATTCACCGGTGCTCACCTTTCGCCGACGACCTTCCCTGCCTCTGAAGGCAACAGTCTGCCAAGCTGACCCGCAGCGCGTCGCGGTGGTGCAGTCGCAGTAGTTGCCGTACCGCGGGAGTACGGACCGTACGCACCCACTGCCTGGAGCAGCAGCCGACCATGGATCTCGATGTCTTCGTGACAGCCCACCGTGCCGAGTGGGACCGCCTGGAACATCTCCTGCACCGCGGTCGCCGCCTCAGCGGTGCCGAGGCCGACGAACTCGTCGCCCTCTATCAGCGCACGGCCACCCATCTCTCGCTGATCCAGTCCACCGCGCCCGATCCGATGATCACCACGCGGCTCACCCAGCTCGTGGCCCGCGCCCGTGCCACGGTCACCGGTGCCCGCCGCGCCACCTGGCGCGATGCCGTGCGCTTCCTTACTGCGGGCTTTCCCGCCGCCGTCTACCGGTCCAGGTACTGGTGGATACCGACCGCGGTGCTCTCGACACTCCTCGCCGCGGTCATCGGCTGGTGGATCGGAGCCCATCCCGAGATCCAGTCGGCCATAGGCGCGCCGGACGAGCTGCGTCAGATGACACGTCCTGGTGGCGAGTACGAAACGTACTACTCCAGCCACCCGGCGGCCTCCTTCGCCGCTCAGGTCTGGACGAACAATGCCCAGGCCGCCGCCATGTGTCTGGTCCTGGGAGCGTTCCTCTGTCTCCCGGTGATCGCGGTCCTCTTCGTCAATGTGCTCAACCTCGGGGTCGGGATCGGCCTGATGTCCTCGGCCGGCCGCCTCGACACCTTCCTCGGGCTGATCCTTCCCCACGGCCTGCTCGAACTGACAGCCGTCTTCGTCGCCGCCGGTACGGGACTGCGCCTCGGCTGGACGTTGATCGATCCAGGGCCATACAGCCGCCGCACCGCGATGGCCCAGCAGGGCCGCGCCGCGCTCGGCATGGCCATCGGTCTCGCCCTAGTGCTGTTCGTGTCGGGTGTGATCGAAGGCTTCGTCACCCCCTCTGGCCTGCCAACCTGGGCGCGCATAGCCATTGGCATAGCCGCTGAGCTGGCCTTTCTCTCCTACGTGTATGTCCTCGGCGGCCGAGCGGCGCGGGCCGGCGAGACAGGGGACGTGGAGGCCCTGGACCGCAGCGCGGAACTTCCCACCGCAGCCTGATGTGCGGATCACGTCCCTGACCTGTTAGTCTCCTCTTCGCCTCGCAAGGACCGTTGACACGGTCTGTGTGGGGAGGTAGATTTGAACGGTTGCCTCGGAGTTGGACAAGCTCCGAGAGCGGTGGTTCATAATCTATGCGGCTCCCGACGGAAGGTACTTCCGTTGAGCCCCTCTCGATTCGCCTTCCAGATCATCAAGGTCGATGTGATTCGGCCTCGAATGTTTCTGATAAAGTCGGATCACGCCGAAAGGCAAAAGACCAATCCAAAGGTCACCGGAATTCATGAGGCGGAAGACGTCGAATGAGTCTGGTAAAGTCGGAGACGCAAGACAGCAAGACAAGTAAGGCCGAAGGGAAATGCCCGGAGGAAAGCCCGTGAGGGTGAGTAC
>NZ_FMDK01001182.1 GCF_900091995.1 Streptomyces sp. MnatMP-M17 | reverse complement strand
TGCCCCGCCGCTGGCCCCGCGCCTCGACTACGGCGGGCGAGCCTGCGGGCTGACGGGATATAACCGGCCGTTTCCCTTTCGTGGGAAATGCCCGCTTGGTCCTGTTCTGTTCCGTACTCCGGCTGCCCGACCGTGGATTCGCGCGAGGCGTTACGAGGCGTCGCCAGGCGTCGTCCGGTCAGGCCGAGCCGCGTACCACCAGTGACGGTTCGAAGATGACCGAGGTGACCGCGCGGTCCGAGCCCGCCAGCCGGTCCAGCAGCAGCCGGGCCATCTCCGCCGCCATCTCCTCCACGGGCTGCCGGACCGTGGTCAGCGGCGGCCGGCAGGCGAGCGCCGCGCTGCTGTCGTCGAAACCGACCACGGCGACATCCTCCGGCACCCGTCTGCCGTGCTCACGGAGCACATGGCACGCGCCCACCGCCATCAGATCGTTCGCCGCGAACACACCGTCCAGATCCGGGTGTTCGGCGAGCAGCCGCTCCATCGCCGTCTCGCCGCTCTCCTGTGTGAACCGCCCTTCGGCGATGGGGATGTACGGATGGCCCCGCCGCGCCATCGTGTCCCGGAAGCCCGCCAGCCGGTCCTGGCCCGCGGGCACGTCCAGCGGGCCCGTGATCGTGGCGATCCGCCGGCAGCCGCGCGCGAGCAGATGCTCGGCGGCCAGCCGCGCGCCGTCCTGATGGGCCAGATCCACATAGCTGATACGGGCGGGCCGGGCCGGGCGCGCGTACAGCACGGCGGGCAGTCCCGCGTCCGTGATCAGCGCGGGCAGCGGATCCTCGGCGTGTGTCGACACCACGAGCGCGCCGTCGGCGCTGCCCTGGCGCAGATACGAGACGACCTCGTCGCGGGCGCGGGACGTCTCGGCGAACATCAGCACCGGATACATGCCCCGGGGCCGCAGGTAGTTGACGACTCCCGCCACCACCCGGCCGAAGAACGGATCGGCGAAGACATGTGCGGTGAAAGAGTTGTGGGCACCGTCGGGACCGACGGCGGAGGCATCGGGCGAGCCGTCCGCCGATTCCGCGGGGCTGTCCGCCGGCTCTTCGGCCGAGTCGTCCCCGGCTCCCGAGACCACCAGCGCGATCGCGTCGGCGCGCCGGGTGACCAGTGAGCGGGCCGCGCGGTTGGGCGTATAGCCGGTCGCGGCCACCGCCTGCCGTACGGACTCCTGTATCACCGGGTCGACATTGCGGACGCCGTTGACGACCCGTGAGACCGTGGCACGGGAGACACCGGCGGCTCGCGCCACATCCTCCAGGGTGGGTGCGCCGGCCGGTCGCGGGTCTTCCGTCATGACCCCCTTTATAGCATTAGTGGAGAGCGCTCTCCGTGGTCGGCCCAGGTGAGCGCGGTGGCGCCACGGACAGTGTGATCGTCCCGCCGAGCGGCAGATCTCCGGCCGAGCGCCCGCCGTGGAGGGCGTAGTCGCCGGGCGTCCATTCCCAGCGGTGGCGCTCCGCCGACCAGCGCGCCGGTGCGCGGCCGTCGACCCGTACCACCGCGACGACCTCCTCGCCGGGCTCCGCGACAACCGCCGTATATCCGACGAGCCTGCGCGCCGACGGATCGACCGGCTCAGGCCCGGACGGCTCGGATCCGGACGATTCGGCCTGGGACGGCTCGGGTCCGGACAGATAGAGCTGTACGACCTCGCGTCCGCGCCGCGCGCCCGTGTTGCGCAGCCGTATCCGGACGTCGAAAGGGTCGCCCGCACTCACCCGGTCCGGTGCCTCCAGCGCGCCGTACGACCAGGTCGTATAGCCCAGTCCATGGCCGAACCAGTACGCGGGCGTGGCGCCCGATCTCAGCCAGGCGCGGTAGCCGACATACGGTCCCTCGGCGTAGACGAGGCTGTTCTCCTCGGGCCTGGTGCGGAGCACGGGAACCTCCTCCCGGGCCGCCGACCAGGTCGTGGGCAGCCGGCCGCCCGGCTCGGTGCGTCCGAAGAGCACATCGGCGAGACCGTCGCCCGCCTCCTGCCCCGGGAACCAGGCGAGCAGCAGCGCGGGCACCTCCGCGCGCCACGGAAGAGTGACGGGAGCGCCCGCGTTCAGGATCACCACCGTCCGTGGATTGGCCCGTGCCACGGCCCGTACCAGCGCGTCCTGACCGTCCGGCAGCGCGAGCGAGTCGCGGTCGCGGCCCTCGGACTCGCTCTCCTCGGTGGTGCCGACCACCACCACGGCGGCATCGGCGTCCCGGG
>NZ_FMDK01000938.1 GCF_900091995.1 Streptomyces sp. MnatMP-M17 | reverse complement strand
GGCCGGGGGGGCTGCCGGGACGGGCCGGTCGGTGGCGGCAGGTCGGTCGCGGATCAGTAGCGGTAGTGGTCGGGCTTGTACGGGCCCGCGACATCGACACCGATGTACGCGGCCTGCTCCGGGCGGAGCGTCGTGAGCTTCACACCGAGCGCGTCGAGGTGGAGGCGGGCGACCTTCTCGTCCAGGTGCTTGGGCAGCACATACACGTCGGTCGGATACTCCTCGGGCTTCGTGAACAGCTCGATCTGGGCCAGCGTCTGGTCCGCGAAGGAGTTGGACATCACGAACGACGGGTGGCCGGTCGCGTTGCCCAGGTTCAGCAGACGGCCCTCGGACAGGACGATGAGCGTCTTCCCGTCCGGGAAGGTCCAGGTGTGGACCTGCGGCTTGACCTCGTCCTTGACGATGCCCTCGACCTTGGCCAGACCGGCCATGTCGATCTCGTTGTCGAAGTGGCCGATGTTGCCGACGATCGCCTGGTGCTTCATCTTGGCCATGTCCGAGGCCATGATGATGTCCTTGTTGCCCGTCGTGGTCACGAAGATGTCCGCGATACCGACGACGTCGTCGAGCGTGGAGACCTGGTAGCCGTCCATCGCCGCCTGGAGCGCGCAGATCGGGTCGATCTCGGTGATGATCACGCGGGCGCCCTGGCCGCGCAGGGACTCGGCGCAGCCCTTGCCGACGTCGCCGTAGCCGAAGACGACCGCGACCTTGCCGCCGATCAGGACGTCGGTGGCGCGGTTGATGCCGTCGATCAGCGAGTGGCGGCAGCCGTACTTGTTGTCGAACTTCGACTTGGTGACCGCGTCATTGACGTTGATCGCCGGGAACAGGAGGACACCGTCACGCTGCATCTCGTACAGCCGGTGCACACCGGTCGTGGTCTCCTCGGTGACACCGCGGATCTCGGACGCGAGCCGGGTCCACTTCTGCGGGCCCTCCGTGAGGGTGCGGTTGAGCAGGCCCAGGATGTACCCGTACTCCTCGCTGTCCGCGGTTGACGGGTCCGGGGCCTCGCCGGCCTTCTCGAACTCGACGCCCTTGTGGACCAGGAGGGTGGCGTCACCGCCGTCGTCCAGGATCATGTTCGGGCCGCCGGTGGGCGTGTTCGGCCAGGTCAGGGCCTGCTCCGTGCACCACCAGTACTCCTCCAGCGTCTCGCCCTTCCAGGCGAAGACGGGGACGCCGGCGGGGGCGTCCGGGGTGCCGTTCGGCCCGACCGCGATCGCGGCGGCGGCGTGGTCCTGGGTGGAGAAGATGTTGCAGGACGCCCAGCGGACCTCGGCGCCAAGAGCGGTCAGGGTCTCGATGAGGACCGCGGTCTGCACCGTCATGTGCAGCGAGCCGGTGATGCGGGCGCCGGCGAGCGGCTGCGTCGCCGCGTACTCCTTGCGGATCGACATCAGACCGGGCATCTCGTGCTCGGCGAGCGTGATCTCCTTGCGGCCGAACTCGGCGAGCGAGAGGTCGGCGACCTTGAAGTCCTGTCGGTTGGCGACAGTCGTCATAACGAGCTGCTCCTCGTGAATCGGGTCGAGGGTGGGTGCGTACGGCTGGCTCTGCGGCGAAGGGCATACGAATGCCCGAGCGCTCGCGGGCACAGTCCGTCGGAGGCCCTCTCTCCCTCGGACGGTCCGTGGGCGGACCGCCCGACCGCCATCAGCAGCGACGTCTGGCACTGGTCACGAATCTACACCGATCGGCCCAGCGGCCCACAGTCGAACGGGGAAGAGAGGGCGACGAGATCAAGTCAAAGAGAGGCCGGACGGTCGCGGAGGTCTCAGTGGACGGTGTCCGGCGTCGGGCCGCCCGCGGTCTTTCCGGGATTGGCGCCCGCGGCGGCGGCCGACTCGTTGTAGATGTCCGGCTCCAGATAGATCACCCGGGCGATCGGGACCGCTTCGCGGATCCGGGACTCGGCGGCGTCGATCGCGCGGGCCACCTCGGCGGCGGTGTCGTCGTGCTGGACGGCGATCTTGGCCGCGACGAGCAGTTCCTCGGGGCCGAGGTGGAGCGTACGCATGTGGATGATGCCGGTGACCACGTCGTCGTCGACGATCGCGGCCTTGATCTTCTCGACGTCCTCCGTGCCCGCGGCCTCGCCGAGGAGGAGGGACTTCGTCTCGGCGGCCAGGACCAGCGCGATCAGGATGAGGAGAACGCCGATGCAGAGCGTGCCGATGCCGTCCCAGACGCCTTCGCCGGTGGCCAGGGAGATACCGACACCGCAGAGCGCGAGGACCAGACCGACCAGTGCGCCGAGGTCCTCCAGAAGCACCACGGGAAGTTCGGGTGCCTTGGCGCGGCGGACGAACTCCGTCCAGGAGAGGGAGCCGCGGGTGGCGTTGGACTCCTTGATGGCCGTACGGAACGAGATCGACTCCGCGATGATCGCGAAGACGAGCACTCCGACCGGCCAGTACCAGGCCTCGATCTCATGAGGGTGCTTGATCTTCTCGTAACCCTCGTAGATGGCGAACATGCCACCCACCGAGAACAGCACGATGGAGACCAGGAAGGCATAGATATAGCGCTCGCGGCCATAGCCGAAGGGATGCTGCGGAGTCGCCTCGCGCTGCGCCTTCTTGCCGCCGAGGAGGAGCAGTCCCTGGTTGCCGGAGTCGGCGAGGGAGTGCACGCCCTCCGCGAGCATGGACGACGAACCGCTGAACGCGAACGCCACGAACTTGGCTACTGCGATCGCGAGGTTGGCGCCGAGTGCCGCCACGATCGCCTTGGTTCCGCCTGACGCGCTCATGGGTGCGTGGTGTCCCTTCCTAGGTGCTGCGGCCCTGGCGCCGCGGTACGGCGGGACATTGTTGCAGCCGTTGGGGTGAGTGGTGCATCAGACCACGACAGTGGCACGGAACACGGTGCCCGTACCGGACAGTTCGGCCTTCTCTCCCGCGGGAACGAAGACCGAGGCGCCGGGAGTCAGTTCGAGGCCGTTCGCCCGAGGTGTGCCGGCCGTGCAGAGCAGGATCTGAGGAGTGTCCGCCGTGAGGTCACACGGTGCGAGGGAGTTCGGGGAGTCCAGGGAATAGCGGGACAGGCGGAACTCGTCCATGGGCGTCTCGTACAGTTCCTCGCCCGAGGCGGAGGCCTCCGGGCGCAGCACCGCGGGCTCGGTCGCTTCGAAGCGCACGATCCTGAGCAGTTCGGGAACGTCCACATGTTTGGGCGTGAGGCCGCAGCGCAGGACGTT
The DNA here is from genome assembly GCF_900091995.1 of Streptomyces sp. MnatMP-M17. Classification (GTDB taxonomy): domain Bacteria; phylum Actinomycetota; class Actinomycetes; order Streptomycetales; family Streptomycetaceae; genus Streptomyces. Next base: position 1,359 of record NZ_FMDK01000938.1, on the reverse strand, counting down.
GTCCGAGTTGGCCATGATCTCTACGCCGAGGCCGTTGAGATAGGCGTGCGGAACGCCCGCGCCGAGGAAGAGCGCCTCGCCCGGCTGGAGTTGTATGTAGTTGAGCAGCATGGCGGCGATGACACCGGCGTCGCCCGGGTAGTTGTGTGCGATCGACACATACGGCGCGTAGTCGCCACCAAGGCGTTCGGCTGCCGCTGTGGCCTCGGCGACGGTGATGGCCATCTCGGCGGGATCGGCGCCGAGGACGGCGGTCAGGACCTCGCGCAGCGCGGCCTCTTCGGGATGGGCGTGGAGGATGTCGACATACGGCTTGAGGGAGTCGACGTCCAGCCGTGCGAGCAGTTCGGCGGCCTCGTCCGGAGTGCGGAAGCCGCAGAGCCCGTCGAAGGGAGTGAGGGCGCAGATCAGTTCGGGCTTGTGGTTGGCGTCCTTGTAGTTGCGGTACGGCGCGTCGATCGGGACGCCGCGGCTCTCCTCGTCCGCGTAACCCTGCTTCGCCTGGGCGAGGTCGGGATGGACCTGGAGGGAGAGCGGCGAGCCGGCCGCGAGGAGCTTGAGGAGGAACGGCAGGCGCGGGCCGAACTTACCGGTCGCGGCGACGCCGAGTTCCGCCTCGGGATCGGCGTCGATCAGGGCGGACAGCGCCTGCTCGCCGGAGCCGCGGTCGAGGCGCGACGGAGCCCCTGGGTGGGCGCCCATCCACATCTCGGCCTGGGGCTCGCCGGTGGGAGCGGTCCCGAGCAGTTCCGGGATGAGTGTCGTGGAGCCCCAGGCGTAGGGGCGCACGGTATTCGAGAGGCGGTCCATGGGATGAGCTTTCTGGTACGTGGTGACGGGCTGGTATGTGGTGAGGGAACTGGCGGAACGGTGGCGTGCTGTGGTGGCGTGACCTCGGCTCCTCGACGTCCTGGTCTGCGGCGCTCCGGTCTGCGACGCGCCGGCCTCTGGCTCCAGGCTCCCCGGCGCCGGGTCATGCCTGGGCGCCGCCCGCGAGGGCAAGATAGACCGTGGCGAAGTCGGTGACGGCGATCAGCTCGGCGAGGGCTTCGAGTTCGCTGCCTTCCTCCGGCTCCAGTTCGCTGATGGCCGTGTCATGGCCCAGCGCGAGTTCACGGGCCGCGGGCGCCGCGGTGAGTCCACCGACCGGCCGGTCGCGGAGCAGGACGATACGGGCGCGCAAGGGCTGACGTTCCTCGACCCGGTCGCGGAAGAAGTCGTCCGGATCGGCGCCGCCCGCGAAGTCGCCCGCGAGCAGCGCGCCATGGGCCGGCAGGGCCTCGGGAAGCTGGGCGGCGAGGGCAGGGCGGCCGGTCAGCTCGGCCAGTACGTCGGCGAACCGGCGGCCGGCCGGGGCCG
>NZ_FMDK01000939.1 GCF_900091995.1 Streptomyces sp. MnatMP-M17 | reverse complement strand
CCGCCCCCCAGCCGTCGGCGAGCAGCTTCTGCGGCTCGTAGAGCAGCACCACGACGGCGGACGCGCCCAGCAGGGCCACGAGTACGGAGAACCGCGCCCAGGGCGAGAGAAGCGCCCGGTAGCAACGGAGCGCGAAGCTTGGCGAGGACCGGGGTACGGGGGCGAGCACCCGGCGAGCGTAGCCGACGAAGATGGCCGGTCGCCGGGCGCGAGATGGCGGTCGTCCCCCGCGCGGCACAACGGAACGGGCCGCTCCAGGGGACACCCGGGCAATGCCCGGAGAACGCGCAGGCCGGCGCCAGTGTCCGAGCTGGCCTTTAGGGTGCCCGTATGGTGTCCGCTGTCACGCAAGTCACGCAGAAGCCCGCCGTGCCGAACAGCGCGCTGGCCGACACCGTGCTGGAGCGGCTCACGGCGGTGTATCCCACGGCGGCCGACCCGGTGCGCGCCGAGAAGTCCGTCGCGTACATGAAAGGGATCGCACCGTTCCTCGGCATACCCGCGCCACGGTGCCGGGCACTGGCCCGTACGGTCCTGGAGGGCACCGCGCGCCCGGACGAGACCGACTGCGCGGCGATCGCCCTGCGCTGCTGGGAGCTGCCCGAGCGGGAGTACCAGTACTTCGCCGTGGACTATCTGCGCCGGTACAGCGGACGCTGCTCGTCCGGTTTCCTGCCCGTCGTACGGCATCTCGTCAGCACCGTCCCCTGGTGGGACACCATCGATCCGCTCGCCGCACATGTCGCGGGCGCGCTGGTGACCGCCGATCCGGCGCTGAAGGCCGACATGGACCGGTGGGTGGACGACGAGAACCTCTGGGTCGCGCGTACGGCCCTGCTGCACCAGCTCACGTACAAGGCAAGCACTGACGCCGCGCGCCTCTTCGACTACTGCCTGCGCCGCGCCGACCATCCCGACTTCTTCATCCGCAAGGCGATCGGCTGGTGTCTGCGGGAGTACGCGAAGACCGATCCGGCGGCGGTGCGGGAGTTCGTCGAGGGAGCGCGGGACCGGCTGTCGCCGCTGTCGGTACGCGAGGCCCTGAAACACTTCTGACGGACCTCCGAAGCACTTCTGACGGCCGCTCCTCCGGTCAACTGGCCGTCGGCGGAAAACCATTCGACGCGGCGGCTGCCGTGAGCGAGGATCAGCGGCATGTTCCGGTACGCCTTCCTCGCAGCGCCGTCCGCAGTCGCGGACGCGCCGAAGGCTGCCGCGTTCCTCGTCCTCGCAGCGTGCTTGGCGGCAACGGCCCTTGAGGCCGCAGCGGCGGCGGCAGTCGCCGCGGCAGCAGTCGCGGCTCTGGCCGCGGCTGCCCTCGCAGCC
>NZ_FMDK01000941.1 GCF_900091995.1 Streptomyces sp. MnatMP-M17 | reverse complement strand
GCCCACGCGTACCGGCCGCCCCACACCGTCGCCCCGATCGCGGCGACGCCCGCCGGCCCGGCGCCGTTCCGTACGGCGTACGCCACCGGAACCGGCCCGCCGCCCGGCGCCGAGAACACCGACAGGGCCGACAGCACCAGCAGTACGCCCACGGCGAGCGCGGCGATGAGCAGCACGTGCGCCGCGCGCCGAGGTGCCCAGCGGATCGCCGCCGTACGGTCCAGCGCGAGATCCTGCCCACCCAGCCCGATCGCGCCCACCGCCACCACGGCGGTCAGCAGCAGGGCCATCATCCTCGGATCCCCGGCCGTCCCGCTCCGAGGAAGCGACCACACGGCGACGGCACAGACCACCACGGCGGCGACCGAGGCAGGCACCTGACGCGACCGGCCGTAGAGCACCGACCACCGGGCGCGCGTGGCCAACGACCGTGGGTACGGCGCCATCGAGCGTGCGTACGGCGCCAACGACCTGACAGATCCCGGCCGTTCCTTCGGTCTCGGCTGCTCCCCGGGTGTCACCTCGCTCACCTCGGGCCGTCTTCCTTCAGTACCGTCAGTACCGTCAGCAAGTCGCCCTCGCACCGCAGCGCCGCTGTCCGCAGGGCCGCGATCCGGGCGCGCTGTTCGTCCGTCGGCAGCGCGCGCAGCGCGTTCCAGGCCGGACCGGCGAGCTTGCTCGCGTCGGCGCCCAGCTCGCCCGCGCCGGGCAGTGGCTTGAGTTCGCCGGTGAACCAGGCGGCGGCCACCGTGCGCGCGGCCAGTTCTCGTACGGCCTTGGTCCTGTCGTACCGCCGCTCCTCCTCCTCGGTCGGATACGGCCTGAGCGGGACGACACAGGGCGCCGTGCCGGCCCCGGCCAGCAGACCGCGCAGCACCTCGTCCTTCGTGGCGCCGCTCAGCGCCTGTGCCTCGAAGTCCACGGGGATGAAACCGGCGGGCTGCGGCGGCGCCTGCGGCTGCCACGCGCCGAGTGGCCACGCGGGAACCGTCTCGCGCACCGTCGACGGCGGATCCGGCAGCCCGGCCCCGGTGAGCAGCCGGAGCGCCTCCTCACCGGGGCCCGCGAGCGCGTCCAGTTCCCGCTCGTGCACCCGCGTCACACAGACCGGGCCGTCGCACACCAGCGCCGTCGCCGCCTTGTCGATGACGTAATTACGGTCCTGATGCGCGGGCAGCAGCGGCACCGCGACCGCCGCGCCCAGCACCACGGGCAGCAGCGCCAGCAGCCGTGCGCGCGCCTTCCCGGCCACCAGCAGCAGGAAACCCGTGGCGGCGAGACCGAGCAGCCACACCGTCTGTCCGGCGTTGACACGCCACGCGACGTTCAGGAACGTGCTGTGCACCTCGGCCAGCGACGGGGACAGCAGCACGATCCGGTTCGGGAACATGCCCGGCGTGACCGCGTCATGGACGAGCACCACGGTCATCAGCGTTGCCAGCGTGAGCGCCGGCGGCGTCAGCGCGGACGGTACGGTCCTGGCGACGCCCATCCCCAGCCAGGCCGCGGCGACCAGCGCCAGCGCACCGACCACCACGATGGGCAGCCAGCGAAGATGCGCGTAGCCCTCGTTGCCGATCACCTGGACGCCGCCGTAGAGGAAGACCAGCAGATAGGCGGTGGCGAGAGTGAGCGCCAGCGCGCCCGCGGTCCTGGCCGAGCGCTGCCGGACGGGACGAGGCGTCGTGCCGAGGAGTTCGGTCATCCCGGAACGGTGGTCCCGCAGTCCTTGTACGGCGCCGGCCGCCACGGCCGGCGGCAGCAGGAACACCATCAGATACCGCTCCCACCAGGCGGCGGAAGTCCACTGCGCGGTCCAGGACTCGGCGCCCTGCGCCCATGGGCCGCCGCCGAAGAGCTGGAGAAGGGCGACCGAACCGAGCAGGAGGATCGCACCGAGCCACAGACCGGTGGAGTGACGGAGCTCGATCCGCAGAATCCGGCCGCTGCGCGGGCGGCCCGGACCCGGGGCCGGGGCCTCGGGGTTCTTGGCGGGTGACGTCCGAGTCGGCGTGGGCTGTGACGAGTTCACCAGGCACCTCTTCCCGGCTCGGAGCGCATGAGCAGCGCCGCGTAACCACGTTCGATCGGACTGTCGCCCGGATCCTCGGGCCCGCCCGCGTCCGCGAGCTGGTCCGGTGTGCCGCTGAACACCGTCCGCCCGTCGGCGATGAGCAGCACATCCGTACAGGCCGCCGCCACGTCCTCGACAAGGTGTGTGGAGACGACGACACAACTGTCCGTACCGAGCTGGTGGAGCAGTTCGCGGAAGCGCAGCCGCTGCGCCGGGTCGAGTCCGACCGTCGGCTCGTCCAGCAGCAGGATCCGGGGATCGTTGACGATCGCCTGTGCGATACCGGCGCGCCGCACCATGCCGCCGGACAGCGTCTTCATCCGCTGGTCGGCGCGGTCCGCGAGCCCGACGCGCTCGACGGCGCGCTGTACGGCACCGGGGATCTCCGCGGCCGGGACCTCCTTGAGCCAGGCCATGTACTCGATGAACTCGCGGACGGTGAAGCGCCGGTAGTACCCGAACTCCTGTGGCAGATAACCGATCCGGCGACGGAGTTCGCGGCGGCGGGCCTGCGCGCCGGCGGGAGCGCCGAGCAGTTCGAGGGAGCCGTCGGCCGGCCGCAGGACGGTGGCGAGGGCGCGGATGAGAGTGGTCTTGCCGGCGCCGTTGGGCCCGAGCAGCCCGTGAACTCCGGTGCCGAGGGCCAGATCCAGACCGTCGACGGCCATCTTGCGGCCTCCGGCCCTTACCTTGAGCCCTTCGGCGTGGATCTCCCAGGCGTATGCGGTGGGCGCCACTTCGGCAGCGGTCACGCCGCGTGTCATGTCGTCACTTCCTCGGTCATGGGTGAGGACCTTTCGGTGGTGGGCAGTTGGTGGTGTCGGGGAGCGAGGCGGGGTGCTGACGGTGAAGGCGGCTTGGTGACGGTGCGTCAGCGGAGCGGGCCGAGCCGGGCGTACGAGCCTCTGCGGGCGATCATGACCGCCAGGCCGAGCGCGAGGACAATGGCCCACACGGGAAGGGCGTCCGTCCGGAAGGCGAAGGGCGTCCGGTCCACGGCCATGGTCGGCGCCACGATCAGCACCGCCCACACCAGCACCAGTCCGGCCGCCGCCCTGGTCATGCCGATCAGCCCGCCGAGCGCCAGCGTGCCGGTGGTGAAGGCCAGACAGGGCAGCAGCCACTGGGCGACGGTGGTACCGGTGATCCAGCCGGCGACCGTCAGCAGGGAGATCACCACGACCAGTACGGAGGTGGTGCGCCGGAGCACCAGCGGGAGCCCGGCGCGCGGTGTGCCCGCGGTGAGTTCGTACGCCGGATCGAAGGCGCGCGCCCAGGAGGCGGCGACGCCCAGGACGGGCAGTACGGGAGCCAGGAGGAGGACGAAGTCGATTCCCGAGCCGCTGATCCGGTCGAAGAGGATGGCGAGCAGCGTGACGAGGACGGTCGTGCACATCCACGGCATCATCACCGGAGAGGCCCAGGCCAGCAGAGGTACGGCCCAGCGGCGGCGCCTGGGCATGGGAGCGGTGGTGGGCAGCAGCGGCGCCAGCTCCGACCAGACACCGCCGACGAGCCCGGTCACCGCGGGCGCGGCGCTCTCCACGCCGGCGGCGAGCCGGGCCCGGCAGAGCGCGCAGGATTCGAGATGGGCTTCGAGGGCCCAGACCTCGTCGCCCGGGATGGCGGTGTCGCCGCGTGCGTAGCGGCTGATGAGCGGCTCGGAGGCGTGGTGCGCGGACGCCGGGCCCGTACCCCTGCGCCCGTAGTTGTTGATCATGACAGTGCCTCCCGCATGGCTCGCCGGGCCCGACGGGCGCGGGTCTTTACGGTGCCTTCCGGCAGGCCGAGCAGCACGGCGGTCTCCCGTACGGTGAGCCCGTCGAGCACCATGGCCCGCAGTACGTCGCCCAGTTCGGGCGCGAGCCGGCGCAGGGCGTCGCCGACCTCACCGTCGACGGTCGCCGCCAGCACCTCGTCCTCGGCGGCGGGCGCGGTGGTACGTACGCTCCCGCCCGCTATCGCCTCGGGCAGCCGCGCGTGGTGCGCCCGCCGCCGGAACGCGTCG
>NZ_FMDK01000943.1 GCF_900091995.1 Streptomyces sp. MnatMP-M17 | reverse complement strand
GGCCGGTGGGCCGCACCCCACGAAGGGATGCGGCCCACCGGCCGTTCGGTCTGTCTCGGGTCGGGCGTCGGCGGCGCCTCGTCTCAGCGCACCTCGGTGATCTCAGGACCGCGCTGGAGCTGTCCCATGCCGCCGGAGAAGCGGGAGCCTTCCTGCTCCTCCTGCTGAACGCCCTCGGCCACCATCTGCGCGTCGTCCGGCAGCTTCAGGACGATCGGGTCACGCGGAGCCATCGGCCCTTCGCCGCGTACGACCACGGTGTCCCGGAAGATCTGCTCCAGCAGCCCGGCGGCCTGCGGCTGCACCGCGCCCTGTCCGGAGATCACGCCGCGCAGGAACCAGCGCGGTCCGTCGACGCCGATGAAGCGCACGAGCTGCACACCACCGGTGCCGTCCGGGAGCTGTACGGGGACCTGGGCGCGCAGCTCCCAGCCCAGCGGGCCCTCGACCTCGTCGATGATGCCGCCCTGCTGGGTGATGCCGGAGGCGATCTCCTCACGGACCTCGCCCCAGATACCTTCCTTCTTGGGCGCCGCGAACGCCTGGAGCTGTACGGCGCTGTCGCGCACGACGACCGTGGCGGCCACGATCGCGTCACCGGCGACCTCGACACGCAGCTCCATGCCCTCGACCCCGGGAACGAAGATCCCGCCCAGATCGACCCGGCCCTCCTCGGGCCTGGAGACCTCGGAGATGTCCCAGGGACCGTCCGGCCTGGGCGCCGGCGGAAGGTTCACCCTGCGGGACGCGGTCGTCCCGCCGGCCTTCGCGTCGGCACCGGCCTCGTCGGTGAACTGCTCGGCCTCGCCCGCTGCGTCCGCCGCGTCCGCTGCGGAACCACTCTTCTTGCGACGTCCGAACACGTCACTGTCCTTCCCGGTCGGATACGACCGAAGCGTATCGATTCCCGCCCTGTACGCCGCCCACGGCGGCATGACCGCCGGTGGACCCGAAGCCCCCGTCGCCCCGCGCGGACCCGGGAAGCTCCGCCACCTCGTGGAAGCGGACCTTCTCGACCTGCTGGACGACCAGTTGGGCAATCCGGTCGAACCGCTCGAACCGCACGCTCTCGCGCGGGTCCAGATTGACCACGATCACTTTGATCTCTCCACGGTACCCGGCATCCACCGTCCCCGGGGCATTCACCATGGCGACTCCGCAGCGGGCCGCCAGCCCGGAGCGCGGGTGCACGAAGGCGGCGTACCCGTCGGGCAGCGCGATGGAGACTCCCGTGGGCAGTACGGCCCGCTCTCCCGGGGCCAGCTCGGCGGCCTCCGTGGTCACCAGATCAACTCCGGCGTCGCCCGGATGCGCGTACGACGGAAGCGGAACCTCCGGGTCGATACGGCGGATCAGTACGTCGACAGGGACGGAAGGCGTATGGCTCATGGGTTCACCTCGAAGGCGCGGGCCCGCCTGATCTGGTCCGGATCGGCCATCGCGGCCCGGATCTCCTCCTGGCGGCCGTTCTCGATGAAGTGGTCGACCTTGACCTCGATGAACAGCGCGTCGGCGCGGACGGCGACGGGCCCGTCGGGGCCGCCGATCCGGCCGGTGGCGGTGCAGTAGATCTTCCGACCGTGGACGGCGGTGGTCCGGGCCTCCAGATACAGCAGCGTGCCCACGGGCACGGGCCGGACGAACTCGGTCTGGAGCCGGCCGGTCACCGCGATCACCCGCAGCAGCCAGTTCAGCGAGCCCAGCGTCTCGTCGAGCGCGGTGGCGAGGACGCCGCCGTGCGCGAGACCGGGAGCGCCCTGGTGGCCTGGCTTGACGGTGAACTCGGCGGTGATGCTGACACCCTCGCCCGCACGCGCCCTGAGCTGAAGGCCGTGCGGCTGTGCCTCGCCGCAGCCGAAGCAGTGCTCGTAGTGCGCTCCGAGCAGCTCGCCGGGCGCGGGTGCGTCGGGGTGCCGGACCGGCGGTCCGGCGTCGGCCGGAGGTGTCAGGGCCCCCGGTCCTGTGGAGGGTCCGGGCGGCGTCCCCGGGGATGGCACGTTGCTCACAGGCGCAGACCTTACCCGCGCGGTGGCCCAGCGACAGCACCGTGCCAAGCTTGGCTCCATGGAGCACTCCGCCGCACGCTACGACGAACGTCTGACCGCACCCGGTTCCTGGTGGGCCATAGCCGCTCTCATCGCGGTGGCGGGAGGTCTGATCACCCTGCCGCTGGGGCCGTTGCCGCTGCTCGGCGGTGTGATCGGCGCCGGAGCGCTGGCGGCGGCCGGAGTGAGTTCGTACGGCTCCGCGCGGATCAGGGTGGTGGCGGACTCGCTGGTCGCGGGCGATGCCAGGATCCCGGTCTCGGCGCTCGGCGAGGCGGAGGTGCTCGGCCCGGAGGAGGCGCGGGACTGGCGGCTGCACAAAGCCGATCCACGCGCCTTCATGCTGATGCGCAGCTATGTGCCGACCGCGCTGCGCGTGGAGATCACGGATCCGGACGATCCGACTCCGTACGTCTATCTCTCGACGCGGAACCCACAGGCACTGGCCACCGCGCTGGACGCGGTACGAACCAACTGAGGACGCGGAGCCTCACTCGGCGCTCCGGCCCGCGAGCCCTAGGGTCTTTCGTTTGGATCTGGCCGGATCAGGGAGCGCCCGCCGCGGGAGCGGCTGAT
>NZ_FMDK01000944.1 GCF_900091995.1 Streptomyces sp. MnatMP-M17 | reverse complement strand
GTTCGCGCACCGAGGCCGGCGCCCCCTACAGGCGCCGGCCTCGGTGCTACCCCGCAGCCGCCCCGTACTCCACAGCCGCCCCGGACGGTCCGGACCGTCCGGACAGGATCCGGTGCCCCTTCCGGGAGGGGCACTAGGCTGGCCGTATGGTCAATCTGACGCGGATCTACACCCGCACCGGCGACAAGGGCACGACCGCGCTCGGCGACATGAGCCGTACCGCCAAGACCGATGTGCGGATCGCCGCGTACGCCGACGCCAACGAGGCCAATGCCGTCATCGGCACGGCGATCGCGCTCGGCGGGCTTCCCGAGGAGCTGGTGAAGGTCCTCGTCCGGGTGCAGAACGACCTCTTCGACGTGGGCGCGGATCTGTCGACGCCGGTGGTGGAGAAGCCCGAGTTCCCGCCGCTGCGGGTCGAGCAGTCGTACATCGACAAGCTGGAGGCGGACTGCGACCGTTTCCTGGAGCAGCTCGACAAGTTGCGCAGTTTCATCCTGCCCGGCGGCACACCGGGCGCGGCCCTGCTGCACCAGGCCTGCACGGTCGTACGCCGCGCCGAACGGTCCACCTGGGCGGCGCTGGAGGTGCACGGCGAGACCATGAACGCCCTGACGGCGACCTATCTGAACCGTCTCTCCGACCTTCTCTTCATCCTTGCCCGCGTGGCGAACAAGGAGGTCGGGGACGTGCTCTGGGTCCCGGGCGGCGACCGCTGAGCCGGTCGGCGGTCACCGTTTCTGGGCAGCAGCGGCGGCAGGCTCCGCTTCGAGATCCACGAACGTACAAGTCGCGCAGCTCCATCGCGAGCTGCGAGGCGACCACCCAGCGGATCCCGCAATCGCCGTAGGCCTTGACGATGTCCTCGACCGCCCCGTCGAAGGGGTTCGCCGGGTGGTACCGCGCGCCGTACACCTGTGCGGCACGCCCCGCGCCTGCCCGGTGATGCGGCTCATCGGCGCGCCCCCGGGGCCGTGGCGGCGGTAGCGATGGCCACGCCATGCGTGTGCGTGTGCTCTGAGGGTCATGATGGGGCCTCCATGGATAGTCGTACTGACGGATCGTCAGCGCGCCATCAGCGCTGCTCAACTACCCTGTCGGGTGCGGCCATTCACCCATATGCAGCCCGCCATGCAGGGGTTCGTCGGTATCGAGGCGGAGGCGCAGGAGATCCGGATCTACCACCCGGCAGTGGTCCATGGCCTGCTCCAGACCGAGGACTACTCCAAGGCGATCTTCGACTCCAAGAACGCGGCCGGCGCCACCCTCCTGGTCCCCACCACCGTATGGACCGACTTCGTCGGCATGCTCCGCTCCGGCGCGGCCACCGGCTGAATCACCGGAAGAGGCGGCCAACGCGCGTCCGCTCAGCGAAGTTCGGGCTTTGCCGAGCGCGACATGAGTTCCTTGATGGCCTCCTGCGGCGATTTCCCTCCGTGGACGATGCCGACAACGGTCTCGGCGATCGGCATATCGACACTGTGGCGCCGTGCCAGTCGGTGCTCTGCGGCATGATGACCGGCGTGGACACCGAGAGACTGATAGATGTCTGGCAGCGGCTTCTCGCCGACCCTCGCAAGTCGTGGGTGCTGTTCGAGCATGGCACTTGTGTCGTGCTGACCGCCCCGGAAGGGGAGCTTGCAGAACAGGCCACCGACCTCCTGCAAAAGTTCGGCCCGGCGCGCGCAGGATCTTCGGCAGGAGACTTTGGGGTGATCGATCCCAAGGACGTCGAGGGATGGGTCGTCACCGGGCATCACAACGACGTTCTTACCTATGTCGACCCCGATGAGCCTGAGGATCAGTCGCAGATCGCTGTCGGACTGCTCGGACGTTCCAAGCGGCACCGGGACGGCACCGAACTTCACATCGTCCACGTTGAGGACAAACGAGGCTCGGCGGAGCCCGCGTAAGTACCGCGCTTCATCGCCGGTGGTCGCCGGGGGCGTATCGGCTCCATGAGTAGGCCGAGGATGTGCCCGGTGCCGCGCACCAGGCGGAACAGCGGAACATCTCGGAGATGTGCACGGTGTCGCCCGGCTGGCGGTCGCCCTGTCCCACCGGTCGCCGGTTCAGCGTCGCTTTCCGGTCTCGGGGGCGGTGACGCCCTGGCTGGCGCGGCGCATGGCCTCGTACAGCGCGGCGTCTTCCGGCGGGTCCGGCAGCCGTCCGCGGGCCGGGGCCTGGAAGGACTGGATCATCCATGCCACCAGGCGGCGCCAGGCGTCCGGGGCGGCGTCGCCGGTGGCGCCGAGGACTCCGGCGTTGGCCATCAGCAGCAGCACGAGATCCCGGCTGGTGAAGTCCTCGCGCAGTTGCCCGCTGCGCTTGGCGCGGCCGATGAGTTCGAGGAAGCCCTCGTACGCCCGGGCGTGGTGCTGCTCCAGTTCCGGGACGCCGGGGAAGCTCATGGTCAGGACGTCGGCGAAGCCGCGGTCGGCGGCCTGCATGGCGCAGACGTCCTGGATGTAGCCGGTGAAGCCGTTCCACGGGTCGGGGTCGGCCAGGGCGTCGGTGGTGGCCTGTGCGTACGCCTTCATGCGGTCGGCGAAGACCGCGGCGACGAGATCTTCCTTGCGGGGGAAGTGGCGGAAGAGGGTGGCGATCCCCACCCCGGCCTCCCGTGCGACCGAGGACATCGACGCGTTCAGCCCGTCGCGCCCGAAGACCGTGCGCGCGGCGGCGATGATCCGCCCCCGGTTGCGCTCAGCGTCGCTGCGCTTGGACTGACCTGCGGAATCGGCCGGGCCGGCGTCGGCATCGGTGTGGGGATCTCGCGGGCTCATACCGATCAGACTAGCAAACCGGAATGCCTTATCCAGTTCCCGTGTTACGGTGGACAGCAAAACGGATAGGGCTTTCCGGAAAAAAACGGATAGCCCTTTCCACCTCTGCTTCCACGAAAGGCTTTCTCATGCCCGCCATCGCCATCGTCGGCGCCGGCCCCCAGCTCGGCCTCGCCATTGCCCGCACCTACGGCACTCACGGCTACGACGTCGCACTGATCGCCCGCAACCGGGCCAAGCTCGAAGATCTGGCCGGTGAGATGGCCGCCGAGGACATCAGCGCCGCCGCGTTCCCCGCCGACATCCTCGACCGCACCGCGCTCACCCAGGCACTCAAGGACGCGGCCGCACACTTCGGCGGCATCGACGTCCTGGAGTACTCCCCGGTCGGCGGCCTCCAGACCGTCATGACCACCCCGGCCGCGACCGAACCGGCCGACGTGCAGCACGAGATGGACTTCCAGCTCTACGGAGCCATCGCCGCCACCCGCGCGGTGCTGCCCGCCATGCGTGAGGCCGGCGCGGGCACCCTGCTGTTCACCACCGGCGCCGGCTCCGTCGACCCCGTGCCGCAGATCGCCAACGTCAACGCCGCCGCCGCAGCGCTGCGCAACTGGGTGATCAACCTGCACAAGGAGCTGGACGGCACCGGTGTCCAGGCCGCGCACGTCGCCATCAACGTGTCGATCGGCACGCCGGCGGTCCCCGGATTCCCGACCGCCCAGCCCGAGGAGATCTCCCCGGTCTACTGGGACCTGCACACCACCAAGCGCGACCAGGCCGAACTCGTCTTCAGTCTCTGACGCCCATCAGCCACCCGGCCTCCTGGCCTCCCGGTATCCACGCCGCGCACGTCGCCACTCACACCTGGCTCGGGGAGGGCGGCCCCGAAAGCATTCCCTCGGGGCCGCCCCCGAGCAGGTCGCGCACCCGTACTGGGACCCGTACGAGCACCGCGGCCAGGCCGAAGCCGTCTTCAACAGCTGCCCCGCCAAGCCCCCGGTTCCCGAACACAGCAAGGACTCCAGCATGACCAGCACGCTCAATGGCAAGACCGCTCTCGTCACCGGATCCAGCCGCGGCATCGGCCGGGCCACCGCCAGTGGCCTCGCCCGCGAGGGGGCCCTGGTCGCCGTGCACTACGGGCGCGACAAGCAGGCCGCCCAGGAGACCGTCGGCCTCATCGAGAAGGACGGCGGACGGGCCTTTGCCGTCGGCGCGGAACTGGGCGCGCCCGGCGCCGTCGATCAGCTGTTTGACCAGCTGGAGGCCCAACTGCGCGAATACACCGGCGAGACCGTCCTGGACATCCTGGTGAACAACGCCGCTGCGACGACGCCCGGCGATGCACCGGAAGAGGTGTCCGCGGGGCAGATCGACGAGATCTTCGCGGTCAACGCCAAGGCGCCCTTCCTCCTCGTCCAGCGAGCCCTCGGGCTGATCCCGGACGGCGGACGCGTCGTCAACATCTCCTCCGCGGTCACGCGCGTGGCCATGCCGCCGCAGGTCGTCTACGCGATGTCCAAGGGCGCGCTCGACCAGCTCACGCTGCACTTCGCACGGCACCTCGCCCCTCGGCGGATCACGGTCAACAGCGTGCTCCCCGGTGCCACGGACAACGGCAGCGCGGCCTTCCAGATGCCCGAGGTGCGCGAGCCGATGACGCAGCTGTCGGCGTTCAAGCGCCTGGGCGAGCCGGAGGACGTCGCCGACGTGGTGGTCTTCCTCGCCACCGACCGGGCGCGGTGGATCACCGGAGCCTCCCTCGACGCCACCGGCGGCAGCCTCCTTGGCTAAGGGTTGTCCCGTTCCCCTCGCGCTGAACGAAGGCCATCAGCCCACCGCCCCGGTCCGGCTTCCTCGGGCACGACCATGTCGGCTCCGCCGTGACCGGCACCGCCATCGTCCGTCACCGGAGTGGCCCGTACGGGCAGTCCTAGGGTGTCGATAGCCCATTTGGGGGCTATCGTCCACATATGCACGACGTCCGATGCGTCCACGGCACCCGGGCCGCCGCCGGACAGCGGCCCCGCCGACGATCGCGTCCGGCTGTCTCCGCGACGCTCGGGGTGGCATAGGCGTGGGAGAGCCGGGAGGGTACGGAGCGTGCGGGGACGACCGGGCGTACGGGGACGGCCGCACCGCGGCACAGCAGGTGGACGCACAGGTGGATCACCTCCTGACGGAGCTGGTGCGGGACACCGGTGCGCACATCGGGGCCGTATATCTGCTGGTGCGCGAGGACGAGGTGCTGCGCATGGTCGCGGTGACCGGTGTGTCCCGGCACGTGGCCGACCCGTGGTCCCGGGTGGCGCTGGCCGCGCCGGTGCCGGTGGCCGAGGCGGTGCGCGAGGGGCGGCGGGTGTGGGTGGCGAGCCATACGGAGCTGGCCCAGCGCTTTCCCCGTACCGCGCTCGCGTTGCCGTACCACGTCGCCCTGAGCGTCGTACCCCTGACGTCCGGCACCACCCGCTGGGGCGCCATGCTCCAGATATGGCCCGGTACGCACGCTCCCGAGCTGTCCCGCCGGGAGGCGCGGGCGATCAACGACGCCCGCCACCGGATCAGCCGTCTGCTGCGGCGGGCCGCGGACGACGGGCATCCGGTGCGGCCCACGGAGCTGCGTACGGTGAGCCCGCCGCCCATCCGGAACGAACAGCCCGGGGCAGAACTGACGGAACGCTTTCCCGAAGGCACCTGCGCCCTGGACCTCGAAGGCCGTATCACGTTCCTCAACAGCAAGGCCGCCGCCTTGCTGGGCCGCGGACGCCACGACCTGCTGGGGGCCAGGCCCTGGGAAGCCCTGCCCTGGCTGAACGACCCGGTGTACGAGAATTCCTATCTGGCGGCGCTGTTCAGCCGGCTCCCCACGCCGTTCGTCGCGCTGCGGCCCCCCGACCACTGGCTGGCCTTCACCCTCTACCCCGACACCACCGGCATCAGCGTCCGCATCACGCCCACCGAACCACCCGGTCAGGACGGTCAGGACCGCGAGCCGTTCCTGACCCCGCCGGTGACGGCGCAGGCCCGTCCTGGCGCGCTCTTCCATCTGCTGCACCTGTCCACGGCCCTCACCGAGGCTGTCGGGGTCAAGGACGTGGCCGAGGCGGTCACCAATCAGATCATGCCCGTCATCAACGTCCAGGGCCTGGCGCTGCTCACCGCCGACGAGGGAAGGATCCAGGTCGTCGCCTCCCGCGGCTTCCCGCCGGGAGTCGCGAAGAGCTTCGACGGTCTGCCCCTGACCGCCGAGAGCGCGAGCCTGCGGGCCATCGCGACCGGCGCTCCCGCGTTCTACGCGAACAACGAGGAGCTCCGGCGTACCTATCCAGGCATCGACCTGTACCGGGAAATGGCCGCTTTCGCCTATCTGCCGCTGTTCGCGTCCGGCCGTACGATCGGCTGCTGCGTCCTGGGCTACGACCAGCCCCACCCCTTCTCGCCACAGGAGCGCGCCGGTCTCACCTCGCTGGGCGGGGTGATGGCGCAGGCGCTGGAGCGGGCCCGGCTCTTCGACACCGAGAACCAGGTCGCACGCGGTCTCCAGGCCGCCCTGCTGCCGCACGACCTGCCGCGGGTCCCCGGCCTCGAAGTCGCCGCCCGCTATCTTCCGGCGACCCGCGGCATGGACATCGGGGGCGACTTCTACGACCTGATCCGGCTGGACGACACCTCGGCCGCCGCCGTCATCGGTGATGTGCAGGGCCACAATGTGAATGCCGCCGCTCTCATGGGGCAGGTCCGTACGGCCGTCCACACCCACGCCAGTGCGGGCGCGCCCCCGGACGAGGTGCTCGCGCGCACCAACCGCCTGCTGATCGACCTGAGTTCCAGCCTGTTCACCAGCTGCCTGTACGCCCATCTCGACCTGCGCCACCACCGGGCCCGGATCGCGACCGCCGGCCACCTGCCGCCCGTACTGCGCCATCCCGACGGGCGTACGGAGATCCTGGACGTGCCGAACGGGCTTCTCCTCGGCATCGAGCCGGAGGCCGGGTACCGGACCGCCGATGTCCCGCTGCCCGCCGGCGCCGTACTCGCCCTCTACACCGACGGCCTCGTCGAAGTACCCGGTACGGATCTGGACGCGGCCATCGGCGAACTCGCCGACCGGCTGGCGGAAGCGGACCCGCAGCCGCTGGACGCGCTCGCGAGGACGCTGGTCCGGTGTGCGGGGCAGACCCGGCAGTCCTCCCGGGGCGGCGACGACATCGCGTTGCTGCTGCTGAAGGTCGCCCGCCTCGACCGCTTACGTGGGCGGGCTCGCCCGATCGGCCCGCTCACG
>NZ_FMDK01000945.1 GCF_900091995.1 Streptomyces sp. MnatMP-M17 | reverse complement strand
GCGCCGGATCGGGTGGCCCGCCGTGTCGACGAGCAGCGGCTGCGGCTGGTCGTGCCCGACGACCACCGGCTCGCCGGGCGCCGGCGGATCCGGCTCGCCGAGGCGGCGGACGAGACGTTCGTCACGCTGGAACCCGGGTACGGGCTGCGCCGTATCACCGACGACCTCTGCGCCCAGGCCGGCTTCCGGCCGCGCGTGGCCTTCGAGGGCGAGGAGGCGGAGACGCTGCGCGGCCTGGTCGCGGCGGGCCTGGGCGTGGCCCTGCTGCCTCCACCGGCCGTCGCCCGCCCGGGAGTGGTCGAACTGACGGTCACGGCGCCGCGCGCGGTCCGTGAGATCGGCCTGGCCTGGCTCGACGGCCACCCGGACACGCCACCGGTGGCGGCCTTCAAACGCTTCCTGCTCTCCCGCAGAGGCCAACTGCTCCCGAACTGAGCCGAGTCGAGGCCCGAGCACAGGCCCGGCTTGAGGCCCGAGCAGGCCCGGCTTGAGGCCCGAGCGCGGTCCCGGGCTGAGACCCGGCTTGAGGCCCCAGTCGGTGCCACCGCCCGCCTCTACCGCCGCAGTAACCTGCCGAATCCCGCCGCCACCGGCATACGCAGACCCAGCGGCGGCGGGGCCGCCAGAGCGTCCGCGACCGGCCGGGAGTAGGCGCGGGAGAGCAGCGCGCCCAGCACGAAGTCCGTGGCCAGGGCCAGGACTTCGTCATGGTGCTGGCGCAGCGCGTGGCCGTCGGAGTGCACCTCGAAGCGGCAGATGTCGCGGCTGAGCTTCTTGGCCCGTTCGGCCAGCCGGTACGAGAGCTCCGGGTCGCTGCGTTCGTCATTGGTGCCGTGCATGATCAGTACATGCCGGCCTATGAGCTGCGCCACCGGCTCAGGCTCCACCGCCCTGTCCTGTTCCGGCAGCCAAGGAGCCATCGCCAGCACGGAGTTGACCGCGGAGTGCCCCGCCGCCTGGAGCGCCGCCCGGCCGCCCATCCCCTGTCCGGCCAGGCACACCGGTACGTCGCCGTACCGCCGTACGACCTCCTCCGTCGCCCACTCGGCGTCCGCCGCGAGCTGCGCGTCCGTGCCGTTCCAGCCGCGTCTGCGGTAGTGCACCACATGCACGACCAGCCCTTCGGCCGCGCCCGCTCTGGCCAACGCCCGTGCCAGCGGCAGCACTCGGGCGTATGCGACGGGCGAGGGACGGCGGTCGGAGACCGGCTCACCGGTGGGAAGCACCAGGATCACGCCTCCCGTGGCCGCTCCCGCGGGAAGTGCGGCGAACGCCCGTCCCAACCGTGCCCGTGGCGCCGCGCGACGCGCGCGCGGCGAACCGTCCCGGCCTGCCGTACGTCCCCCCGGCCCGGGAACTGCGTTCTGTCCCATAGCAGAACAGTCTCAGAAGGACGGGTGTACTCCACCCGTACGCCCGGTCACTGTTACATATCGACGGCCATATCCGCGGCCGTGATCTACGCGCGTAGGCGTTAGAGTGCGCAGATGACGAGCCAGACCTACCGTCCGCCCACCGCCGACCAGATCCGCCGCGCGCCCAAGGCCCTCCTCCACGACCATCTGGACGGCGGACTGCGCCCCGGCACGATCATCGACCTCGCCCATGAGATCGGCTACGAGAACCTGCCCGAACGCGAGTCCGACAAACTCGGAATCTGGTTCCGTGAGGCCGCCGACTCCGGTTCGCTGGAGCGCTATCTGGAGACGTTCGCGCACACCTGCGCCGTCATGCAGACCCGCGACGGGCTCTTCCGTGTCGCCGCCGAGTGCGCCGAGGACCTCGCCGAGGACGGTGTCGTCTACGCCGAGGTGCGGTACGCGCCCGAGCAGCACCTGGAGAGCGGGCTCAGCCTCGAAGAGGTCGTGGAGGCCGTCAACGAGGGCTTCCGCGAGGGCGAGCGACGCGCCCACGCGAACGGCCACCGCATCCGGGTCGGCGCCCTGCTCACCGCCATGCGGCACGCCGCCCGCGCGCTGGAGATCGCCGAACTCGCCAACCGCTACCGGGACTCCGGAGTGGTCGGCTTCGACATCGCGGGCGCGGAGGCCGGCTATCCGCCCACCCGCCATCTCGACGCCTTCGAGTATCTGAAGCGTGAGAACAACCACTTCACCATCCACGCGGGCGAGGCCTTCGGGCTGCCCTCGATCTGGCAGGCGCTCCAGTGGTGCGGCGCCGACCGGCTCGGCCACGGTGTGCGCATCATCGACGACATCGAGTTCGCCGAGGACGGCTCGGTGTCGCTGGGCCGGCTCGCCGCGTACGTACGGGACAAGCGCATCCCGCTGGAGCTCTGTCCCAGCTCCAACCTCCAGACGGGCGCGGCGGCCTCGTATGCCGAGCACCCCATCGGGCTGCTCCGCAGACTGCACTTCCGGGCCACGGTCAACACCGACAACCGGCTGATGAGCGGTACGAGCATGAGCCGGGAATTCGAGCTGCTGGTCGACACATTCGACTACACGCTCGACGACATGCAGTGGTTCACTGTCAATGCGATGAAATCAGCATTCATTCCTTTCGATGAACGACTCGCCATGATCAATGACGTGATCAAGCCCGGATATGCCGAGCTGAAATCCGAATGGCTGTTCAAATAGAAGGCGCTGACCAGCGGTTATCTGCTGCGAGGGTGGCGATGGAAAATCCGGTGGGCGGTCCGGAATGCGGATTCCCGGGCGCCCGCCGGTGTTTGCGGGAGACATGGGCGACTGGCTAGTTTGCAGAG
>NZ_FMDK01000948.1 GCF_900091995.1 Streptomyces sp. MnatMP-M17 | reverse complement strand
CTCTCTCCGGCCGCTCGCCGCCCTTCCCCCAAACCAGCCCAACCCCAAGCTCGCCCCACCGAGCCCCCCGACAGACCCAGCCCCCACGCCCCCCACGCCGCCGTCCGTTCCCCATCACAACGCTCCTCCCGACACCCCAGCCCCGGCCCCGGTCCGGCCGACCCGTCCATCCCCAGTCAACCGCCCCGACACACGGAGCGTGAGCGCCAACGGGCAGAAGAGGACCGTGGCAGCCTGTCCGAGATCACCAGGCACGGCCTGTGAAACGGGCAGAGAGGAGTTCCGCGGTGACCGTGTGGCCCTGGCCGTTGTTGCGGATCACTCGTTGCGTGAATCTTGCGAACGGGTCGGAAAACTTAGGCTTTCGTTGCTCAGAGGGGCGTTGATAAGGCCAGCCTACTTTGACAGATGCAACATCCCGTAGAGTGGCAAGCAGTGCCCAATTCAGGCACAGCTCTCATTCGTCCGCATCATTCTTGATCATCTCCCTAAGGAGGATCAGTGCGAGCAGAACTCGCGTATCAAAGGACCTCTGCACAAGTTCCGTCTCGCGCTCGATGATCTTCATGGCCCGCTTACCCAAGGCCTGGCGAGAACGATCAGCCAGATACTCAAAGCTGGATGCCCTCTTTTCGAGGTCACCCAAGTCAGCTGGTGGTTTCCTCAACTTGAGGTCGGCGAGCTCGGCAATTAGTGGATGTGCTTCGATACCATAAAATAGTACATCTGCGCCCCTGCAACTTGTACCAGTCACCCCCGACCCTGTAAACGGATCCACCACCAGATCCCCTGTTGAGAGCTCCAAATGTCGAATCCGATCCTTGGCGCTTTGGAATATTTTGGATCTTTTTAGCGCTATCTGTGTGCCAGCTTGGCGATGTGTGGCCGCTAGGACTTCCGCATATCCGCCCCTTCCAAGAGGGCGCGGCTCCATCCTCTAGAGAGTTTTTGGGTCCAGATGTGGCTCATCCTCAGGCATGAGGACGAGGATAATCGCTTCGGAAAGAAGAGTGCAGCCCTTCACGCAGCTCCGTTCGGCTGTGGCACCGGTGGGGACCGTGATCACTCGTCGGCACCTCACCGGAATCAATAAGACACCTGTTCTGCGGAGTTCGATACCGCGGCTGCCGACTGTGCGCCAGGATGACAGCGATCCGCACCGTTGGGCGGGCGCTGCCTGACTTGGAGGACTCCACACGCGGCACGCGGCCTGGGTACCGTCAAGGTAGGAGCCCCTACGGATGGAGCACAATGCCTCGCCGCCCGTTGGAACGCCAGCGCCTCACCCACAGGGGGGCGCGCTGATGCTGGAAGAAGCCGAAGAGATCGGTCGTCGCGCACGTCGTGCACGCCTCCGCCTCGGCATGACGCAAGCTGACCTCGCTGCCGCTCTCGGCAAGACGCAAGGTTGGGTCTCGAAGATGGAGCGCGGGCACATCGAACTCGACCGCGTCGGCCTGCTCAACCTGCTCGCCTCGGAGCTGCACGTACACCCCAACGACCTCATCGGGCGTCCGTACAACAGCTCCCCGGCCGAGAATCAGTGGCAGGTCGCTGCCGCGTCCATCATGCGCGAGCTGCGCCGGTACGACCTGACCCCCGTCTTTGACGGCACGCCCAGGTCGGCCCGTCAGCTCTGGCAGGAGACCACCCGGCTCCACCGTCTCCGCGATGCCGCCGCCAACGTGGCGATCATGGAGGTGCTACCTGACCTGTTCCGCGAGACGCGCGCCCTGGCCGAGAGCGCCACCGGGCATGAGCGGGAAGAGGCGTACGCGATTTACGCGGTGTGCTGCAAGTTCGCCCACACTTCCGCGCACGCCCTCGGGCACCCGGAGCTGGTCGCCATGGCCTGTGAGCGGGCTGCATGGTCGGCGCGACAGTCCGGTGATCCCGTCCTGCCGGCTGTCGCCGACTGGATGCGGGTCTGGGACATGTGGGCTACCGCGGACTGGGACGACGCCATTGCCCTGTCGGACAAGGCCATCCGCAGCGTGCAGGAGGGATACGACCTGGGTGAGCCGCTCGCCGTGCGGGCGTGGGGTTCCCTACAACTGCGTGCGGCCATCTCCGCCGCTCGGGGTGGTCACCGTGCGGAAGCTCGCGAGCGAGTCGACCACGCGCGGACCGCAGCCGATCGAATGACGCCTTGGCGACCTCGCCGTCGACCTCGCCAAGGACGGAACGGTCGGGGTGGTCGTCGCCCTGCCCAGCGACAGTTCGGCGTCGTACCAACTGCGTCCGCCTGGCGGTGGCGTGGACTGGCGCGCGAGGTCGGACGGAAGCACCCTCCGGCCCGTGCCGGTGCCGGTCACGCACGTCACGCCCATGCGGCGAGATGCTGCATGCGACCCCCGTGCGCAGCAGGCAGGCCTGGCGGTAACTGTCCACTATGAGGACGGGGGCGCATGCGAATCGCTGCTCGTTCTCACCCCCGCGCAAGTCGAGCTGTTCCACACCCAGCTCGATCGCATGATCAAGGCGAGGGAATCGGCCCAAGATCGTAAGCGGTGAGCCCGAACGTGCTGATGCTCGCCCCACCGACCTCTGCACGTGCCCTCGTGCGACCTCCTGTCGCATTCCGCTGCGAATCCACCGCCCACGACCTCAGTGGCTCCTGCGAAGTCTTGCTCGCCACCTACCGCGGCCGTTCCCCACGCCTCGCGGCCCGGTGGCTGAGAGCCTCCGCGCACCGCCTCGCCCGGCTGCTTTCCCCGGACCTCGGGGCCATGAGTCTCGCTGACGCGCCGCTCGTCCTCACCGCGCCGGAAGTCCCGCGTCCCGATGTGGAGTTGACTTCCTGGGCCGAAAGCGACCAGGCGTACGAGCACGCGCTACGCGCTCTCGCCGCAGGCCGCGCGTTCAGGTTCACCGTGACGGACTACGACGCCCGGTACTCCCTCCGCGTGTACCCGTTACTGGCCCGCCGGCCACGTCTCCCGCAGCATCCCGCCCTCGCCGAGGGGCCGTCCGATCCCTCGGCGAGGGCGGGCCGTCACCGACGATCCCGCGGGCGTCGCCCGACCCGATGACTCCCGCCCCCTCCTCTCTTCCGGTTCCCCCGGCGCGGGGGCGGGTTCACCACGCGAATCACAGTTCAACCGCTGAACGCACACCCGCCGCTCCGCGGCGCAGTCCTGCCCATTTACCGAGGGGAAGACGCGGTGACCACCTATCCCGTATCGCCGAACACCGTTCTCGCCAACGCGCTCACAAACGCTGAGGACCTGCTCAGGCCGCACATAGTCGTCGCGGCTCCGGAGCGGATCGTGTTCGTGGTGGGAACGCAGATCAACGGAGCGCCGCACATCGGAACATCCCTGGTTCAGTCGCTCACGTTCGCCACGGCGGCCCGCATCCGGGACAGGTTCGACGTACCGGCCGAAGTCCAGTTCAGCGCCCTCGACAACGCCCCGTACGCCATCGTCACGGACAAGGAGACCGGTCACCGCTACCAGCGGGCCTACGCGCATGCCCTCGGTGAGGACAGCATCGCGGACCAGGTCGACAAGCTGTACCGCCCGCTCTTCGCCGCTCTGTCCGAGCGGCTGGAAGTGCCGTACTCCATCGAGACCTACAGCCAGCAGCAGGCAGGCGAGCACTACCGCCGTACCTGGCTGCGTGTGTTGCCCCGAATGGCCGCCGCCCGCTGGTACCTGTCTCCGTCCTCCGGTCGGCCACACATTCGCGTTCCCTGTCCGCGCCCCGGCTGCGGATGGGCCGAGAAGCATGCCGAACGCACCCGCGTCCTTGACGACGGCTTCGAGCGGGCGACCATCTCAGCCGTGTGCCTGCACCACGGCGCATATGAGGTCGTCATCGAGCCTGCGAGCGGCGGCTACCTCGACCTCGCCACCCTGTACCGGAACCTCGTCAAGGAACTGGCCATCGCCGGATCGGACGGCACGCTGTACGTCATGGTCAAGGGCGGCGACTGGATGCCCGGCTGCCTCCTCGTCGACGGCGCCTTACAGGCCGTGGGCCTCACCCATGGACAGCTGCCCGCCCGGCTGTTCTGCCCCCAGGTGGTCACGGACACGGGCGCGAAACTGTCCAAGTCCCTTATCCGGGAGGGTCGGGCGCCCTTGCCGGACGGTGCGGCCCCGTGGATGCTCGACACCCGAGAGTGGCCGGGGTCGTTGGCTGAGTACGTCGACCGTCTGCTAGGTCTGACCGACGTGTTACTCGCGGATCCACGCCACTTCTTCCGCTCGTACTCGGCCGGTGAACTCGGCCGGCTGATGACCACTGCAACAGCTAGGAGCGTTCCCGCCCCATGACGGAAACCGCCGCCGCTCGCGTCCGCGAACTGAACCTCTACCGCCGGTACTTCGATCTCGTCGCCGCAGGTGAAAAGACCATCGAGGTGAGGGTGAAGTACCCCCACCTCGAAGACCTGGCCGCCGGAGACCTCATCCGCTTCCGGATCAAGGGCACGGACGAGACGTGCGACGTCCACGTGAATCGGGTGACGGAGTACAAGACGTTCGAGGAACTCCTCGACGGGGAGGGCCCGGCGAACGTCAACCCGGCGTCCTCCCGCGAGCAGCAGCTCGCCAACATCCGCGAGATCTATTCCGCGGAGAAGGAAGCACTCGGAGCGCTCGCCATCGAAATCGAGTTGCTGCTTCGGTAAGCCCGCCGCACAGTCCCCGCTCCCCCGAGGACAGCACTGCTCCGCCGCCCGCCGCCCATGACCCGGGCGGCGGGGGCCGACAACAGAAGACCGCGATTCGGCCGGCGGATGCCCCGTTCTGACCCGAGCCACCGAAAGTCAGCCACGATGGCGGGTTCGCCGAACGAGCACCCGTCACGTGTGCTTCCGGCAACCCCGTACCGGCCTCAGCCACGCTTCCGTGCGTCACGAGCCGCGTGCCGCTTCAACCCGGGCGTTGGCAACATTGGCAAGCCAAGTGGGCTCCGACTGCGGCTCTGAAGGCCATTGTGGCTTTGGAGAGGCGGATGGTTGGGCGGCGCGGTCGCGCTTGGTCGGTGTCGGCCTGGTCCTGGTGCTCGGCGTGGCCGGGTTGCTTCCTGGTCTGACGTCCGCCTTGACTCTGTTGCGCGCTGAGCGGGTGGAGGGCCGCCTGAGCAGTGGCGGAGACAAGGAGTGGCGGCGGCTCTTGGCCGCCACCGCGCGCGGCTCGCCGTAGGCGGACCGCCTTGGTTGCAGCTCGATCCGAGTGACCCTGGACATCTACACCTTCGTGCGGCTCGACTCGCAGCGCTCGGCGTTCGATCGCGTGGGCGATGCTCTGAGGGGTGACGGCAACGAGCCGGACAATGACAACAGCCCGGCCGATGTCCCACTAGGGCCTGTGTGATGTCGTGATCAATCCTGCCGATCCGGGTCCGCCTGGGTGGCGGA
>NZ_FMDK01000950.1 GCF_900091995.1 Streptomyces sp. MnatMP-M17 | reverse complement strand
GCGCCGCCGATGACGCCCGCCGGCCGTCTCCAGCCGGCCCGCCCGCCGTGTCACGGCGACGATCCATGCCCTGGTGCCCTCGCCGGGCCGTCCGACCGGCGCGGGCCCACCAACCGCAGCTGGCCTCCCGCCGAGGCGGCCGGGCCCTTCCTGCGCGCCAAATCCTTCGTCGCGTCCCCTACGGAGCTGCCTCGGGCGTCTGCCGAGTGGTCACGCGCCCCCTATACCTACGACCCCATTTCGGCGACGAGAGGACTCGCATGGACATCGACCCCGAGATCACCACCGCCAACGGCTTCCACATCGAGAACGTCCCCACCCGGTTCGTCAGCGGCTTCACCCGGTGGATCGAGGAGCACGCCGACCTGCGCCGTTCGGACGCGGCGGTCCTGATCGAGATGTGCGGTTTCCTCGCCCGTACCGAAGGACTCGACGAGGAAGCCCTGCACATCGTCGCCGGGCTGACCGGCGCCGCTCCGCAGGAGATCGTCCGTATCTACCGCAAGGACAACACCCGTTGGGCGGAGACGCAGGCCGTCCTGGACGCGCAGGATCTCACCAACCTCGACGAGCATCTCGACGGGATCGGCCGGTGGGGGTGAGGCCCTGCCCACGCCCTGCGGCGGCGGGCCCGCGGCGGCGAGCGGCGCCTTCTGCCGACGACCGGTGACGGGTTCGATCGACGATGCGGCGTCCTGGTCCGGCGGTGCTGGCCGTACCGGCGGACCAGGACTGCCGGAGCTCAGCGTTCAGCGGCGGTCTTGCCGGTGGTGAGGTGATCGGTCACGGCGACGGCCAGGCGCGCGCCTGCAGCGACTTGCGGGCCGCCCCGTTCGGCCAGGACGGTGGTGTCCCAGGGCAGTTCGGCGAGTTCGGGCAGGTGGGGCACGAATGCGACTCCCCGGGTACCGCGCTCCCCCAGGACGCGGTCGACGTCGGCGAGTTGCTGCGGCTCGATGTCCCCTCGCACCCGGTTGAGCGTGATCATCAGGCGGTCGGTGGGCAACCCTTGGACGGGCCGCAGGAGAAGGTCAACGACGTCGGCACTCGGGCGCGGGATGTTGATGTGCTCGATCAGGTCCTCGTACGGCTGGAGGAGGGGCAGGTCGTCGGCCGCTGGGGCCGCCCACTTCCCGCGGTGGTCACGCCACAGGTCGGCACCCCATCGTGCGATCCCTTCCGATTCGATCATCTCCAGCAACGCCCAGCAGCGGGCCTCCTGTTCGGCGGCCTCCGGCTGTGTCGCCAGCAGGCCGGCCCGGTTGCGGCGCCGGCTGCGCTCCGGCCACGCGGCCGAGACCTGCGGCCACAGGGCCGGATGGCGCCGTGTCCCCTCGGCGGCGACGGCGGCGAGGAATTCGGTCCGCCACGCGTCGAGATCGGGCTCGTCGTCCTCGGTGGGCAGCTGTTCGATGTCGCGGGCCTCGATTTCCTCCTCCTCCAGTTCGGCCAGGAGGGCCCAGTCCGGCTCCCAGTCCGAGCCGACACCGTCGTCGTACCAGGTGCGCTGCTGAACCCAGTCGGCGAAGACGACGTCGAGGAAGTCGAGCAGCAACTGCTCGGGGTTCCGCTCGCGACGGGGCCGGCGCTGGAGGTACTGCTGGTCAAGCCAGGCCCACATCTGCACGTGCTCGGGGCGCCGGTCGATGGTCTCGGTTGCCGCGATCCAGTGCCGTTGGTCGTAACGCGTGACGGCCAGGACGAGGTCGGCCTCCTGCACCAGGTGCTGGTGCGGGTAAGCGCCGTTGCCGGTGTCGATGAGGACCACGTCGGCCTGCGTGCGGGCAAGCTCCACGAGAACCTTGGCGTCCTCCCGGTCCTTCGGCAGAGCGGCGCCGCGCAGGGTCGGCAGGCCTGCGGCGACAAGGTGCCAAGGACCCTCGTCTCGCTGGCTCTGCCTACCAAGCGGGGACGACGGGTCGTTTCCATCCGCCAGCAGCCTCACGCTGGTGCCGCCGCGGGCCAGGGCGGCGGCGAGCTGCAGGGCGACGGTGCTGCATCCGACGCCGCCCTGGGCGACGGGGGTGATGGCCACGACGCCGCGGACGCTTCCGGCGAGGGGACCAACCGGGCGGGGAAGCAACTGCTGGGGCTTGGGGCCCTCGAGTTCGTGAGCAAGCGGTGCGCGGCCGGCCCACGGGTTGGACTCCGTGGTGCCGGTCAGGGCAGGTCGGCGCAGCGCCCGGCTCCACAACGCGCTCTCGCCCGGCGCGAAGGCGTCCACGAGGGTGCCCCAGGCGCGCCGCTCCCCCTCGGCCGCCGCACGCTGGTCCCACAGCGGTTCACGGCCGGCCGTGAGCGCCGCGGCGCGGGCCCGC
>NZ_FMDK01000951.1 GCF_900091995.1 Streptomyces sp. MnatMP-M17 | reverse complement strand
CCGCCCGGCTCCTGCGCCCCGCCCGCCGCGCCGGACGCGGCCGGTGCGGCGGCCTCGGGCCAGTACCGCTCGCGCTGGAACGCGTACGTCGGCAGCTCCACCCGGCGCGCGCCGGTGCCCTCGAAGAACGCGGCCCACCGCGGGCCCGCGCCCCGGGTGTGCAGCGTGGCGAGCGCCTCGACCACGGCCGCCTCCTCACCGTGAGTCGCGCGGAGCAGCGGCACCACCACGGGAGCGGGCTCGGCTCCGTCCAGGCTCTGCTGGGCCATCGCGGAGAGCACTCCGTCGGGACCGAGCTCCACGAAGGCGCGGACTCCGGCGTCGCGCAGCGTCCGTACTCCGTCGGCGAACCGCACGGTCTCGCGGACATGCCGTACCCAGTAGGCGGGCGAGCGCAGTTCGTCGGAGGCAGCCAGGGCGCCGGTCAGATTCGACACCACCGGGATCCTGGGCTCGTGGTACGCGACGGTCCCGGCGACCCGGGCGAAGTCCGTGAGCATCGGGTCCATCAGCGGCGAGTGGAACGCGTGCGAGACGCGCAGCCGCCTGGTCCTGCGGCCGTCGGCCGCGAAGAGTTCGGCGATCTCCAGTACGGCGTCCTCGGCGCCCGCGACGACCAGCGCCTCAGGGCCGTTGACCGCAGCGATCGAGACATGCTCGCCCAGCAAAGAGGTGATCTCGTCCTCGGTGGCCTGGAGCGCGACCATCGCGCCGGTCTGCGGGAGCGCCTGCATCAGCGAGGCGCGCGCGGCCACCAGCCGGCAGGCGTCGGCCAGTGTGAACACTCCCGCCACATGGGCGGCGGCGATCTCGCCGATGGAGTGCCCGGCCACGAAGTCCGGTGTGAGTCCCCATGATTCGGCGAGCCGGAAGAGCGCCACCTCGACGGCGAACAGCGCGGGCTGGGTCCAGCCGGTCTCGTCCAGCAGCTCCGACTCGAAGGTGCCGGGCTCGGCGAAGAGCACCTCGCGCAGCGGGAATTCCAGCTCGGTGTCGAGATGGGCGAGCACCGCGTCCAACGCCTCGGCGAAGACCGGGAACCGCCCGTACAGCTCGCGGCCCATCGCGCCGCGCTGGCTGCCCTGGCCGGAGAAGAGGAACGCGGTCCTGCCGGGAGCGCGGCCCGCCGTTCCGCGGGCGATCTCCCGTACGCCGTCGGCGCCCGCGAGCAGGACCGCGCGGTGCGGGAAGAGCGTACGGTCCGTGGCGAGGGAGTGCCCGATGTCGACCGGCGAGAGCGCGGTCTCGGCGGCGGCGAAGGCGGTGAGCCGGCCGATCTGGGCCTGGAGCGCCTCACGGGTCCTGCCGGACACGATCCACGGCACGGCCGCGGGCGCCACGCCGGGAGTCACGGTCCGCTCCGGGACGGTGCCCGGTACGGCGATGGGTACGACGTCCGGCCCGGGAGCGGTCCCGGGCGCCGCTTCAACGGCCGGTGCCTGCTCCACGATGACATGCGCGTTCGTCCCGCTCACTCCGAACGCCGAGACTCCGGCCCGGCGCGGACGGCCGGTCTCGGGCCAGACCACCGTCTCCCGCAGCAGCGACACGGCGCCGGAGGACCAGTCGACATGCGCCGAGGGCGTGTCGATGTGCAGGCTCTTCGGCAGAGTGCCGTGGCGCATCGCCAGCAGCATCTTGATGACGCCCGCGGCTCCGGCCGCCGCCTGGGTGTGCCCGATGTTCGACTTGACCGTACCGAGCAGCAACGGGCGCTCCCGGTCCCGGCCGTAGGCGGTCAGCAGGGCCTGGGCCTCGATCGGGTCACCCAGCGTGGTGCCTGTGCCGTGTGCCTCCACGGCGTCCACCTCGGCGGGTACCAGTCCCGCCTCGGCGAGCGCCTGCCGGATCACCCGTTGCTGCGAAGGGCCGTTGGGCGCGGTCAGTCCGTTGGACGCGCCGTCCTGGTTGACGGCGGTGGAGCGGATGATGCCGCGGACCTCATGGCCGTTGCGTACGGCGTCGGAGAGCCGTTCCAGCACCAGGATGCCGACGCCCTCGGACCAGGCGGTGCCGTCGGCGCCGTCGGAGAACGCCTTGCACCGGCCGTCGGGAGCGAGCCCGCCCTGGGCGGAGAACTCCACGAAGGAGTCCGGGCTGGACATCACGGAGACTCCGCCCGCGATCACCAGCGAGCACTCCCCCGCGCTCAGCGCCTTGCCGGCCCAGTGCAGGGCCACCAGCGAGGACGAGCAGGCGGTGTCGACGGTGACGGCCGGGCCCTCCAGACCGAGCGCGTAGGAGAGCCGGCCGGACATGACGCTCGCGGTGTTGCCAGTGGCCGCGTATCCCCGTACGTCGGAGGCGGAGCGGCGCAGTACGTCCACATAGTCCTGGCCGTTGGTGCCGACGAAGACGCCGGTGGTGGAGCCGCGCAGTGTCGACGGATCGATCCCGGCCCGCTCCAGCGCCTCCCAGGTGGTCTCCAGCAGCAGCCGCTGCTGCGGATCCATGGCCAGGGCCTCACGTGGTGAGATTCCGAAGAAGCGGGCGTCGAAGTCGGCGACTCCGGTGAGGAATCCGCCCTGGAGTGTGTCCGAGGCGCCCGCGCCGAGTGCCTCGATGTCCCAGCCTCGGTCGGCCGGGAACGTGGTGATGCCGTCCCGGCCCTCGGCGAGCAGCCGCCACAGCTCCTCGGGCGAGTCGGCGCCGGGGAAGCGGCAGCTCATGCCGACGACGGCGATCGGATCATCGTCCAACGGCCGGCCCGCCGCGACGGGCGCCGCCGTCTCGGGCAGTGAGCCGAGCAGCTCGGCCAGCAGGTGGTCCGCCAGCTCGCGCGGTGTCGGCAGATCGTAGACGAGCGAGGAGGGCAGGCTCAGGCCGGTCAGGGCGGCGAGCGCGTTACGGAATTCGAGCGTGGTCAGCGAGTCGAAGCCCAGATCGCGGAAGGCCCGGTCGTCCTCGATGGTCCGCGCGTCGGAGTGGCCGAGTACGGCGGCCACCTGGGCTCGCAGCAGATCGAGCACATGTCCGGCGCGTTCGGCCTCGGGCAACTCCGCGAG
>NZ_FMDK01000952.1 GCF_900091995.1 Streptomyces sp. MnatMP-M17 | reverse complement strand
ATTGAAAGGGGACGAAGGAAACGGACCCGTAAGGGCACCGCGCCTTCAACTACCAATGCCTTCCGCCGCTGCCGCTCCGGCCCAAGTTCCCGTGCCGACTCCTGTGAAGCGACCGCCCGCCGCAGACCGTGTCTACAGCCATATCAAGGAAGCCGTGCTCGACCGCCGTTACGAAGGCGGCACTCTGCTGACGGAAGGAGAGCTGGCCGAGGCCGTCGGGGTGTCCCGGACGCCGGTGCGTGAGGCTCTTCTGAAGCTGGAGGTCGAAGGGCTGATCAAGCTCTATCCCAAGAAGGGCGCCCTCGTGCTCGCCGTCTCCGCGCAGGAGATCGCCGATGTGGTCGAGACGCGGCTGCTGGTCGAGGAGTTCGCCGTACGCAAGGCCGTGCCGGCCTCCGCGCGGCTGATCGAACGGCTGGAGGAGCTGTTGGACGAGCAGCGGCAGCGCGCCGTGGACGGAGATCTCGCCGCCGTCGCCGCGACCGACCGCTGCTTCCACGCCGAGATCGTGCGGCACGCGGGGAACCAGATCCTCTCCCGGCTCTACGACCAGCTCAGGGACCGGCAGTTGCGGATGGGCGTCGCCGTCCTGGAGGCGCATCCCGACCGTATCGCCAAGAACATCACCGAACACGCGGAACTGCTCGACGCCATCAGGACCGGTGACGCCGACGGCGCCGCCGCCTGTCTTCGCCGTCACATCAGCCGTGTCAAGGTGCTGGTCAGGGGTGAGGCGCGGTGAGTGCTTCCTCCGGTCCGTCCGCGGGCTCCTCCGGCTCGTCCGAGGGCCCCTCCTCCGGTTCAGGCTCCTCCTCGGATTCGGGCTCCTCCGCTGGTTCCTCCTCCGGGTCCGGCTCTTCCGCCGTCACCCTCCCGGGCGATCCGCCCGGTGGCCGTCGCGCCGCCTGGGTCTGGGGCATCGGCGTCGCCGTCTACTTCGTCGCCGTCATCTTCCGTACCAGCCTGGGCGTGGCCGGTCTCGACGCCGCCGACCGCTTCGACGTCAACGCCTCCGCGCTCTCGACGTTCTCCATACTCCAGCTCCTGGTCTACGCGGGCATGCAGATACCCGTCGGCCTGATGGTCGACCGGCTCGGCACCAAGAAGGTGCTGACCATCGGCGTGGTGCTGTTCACCGTCGGACAGCTCGGCTTCGCGCTCGCGCCCTCGTACGGTACGGCCCTCGGTGCCCGCGCCCTGCTCGGCTGCGGTGACGCGATGACGTTCATCAGCGTGCTGCGGCTCGGCACCCGCTGGTTCCCGGCCCGGCGCGGGCCGATGATCGGACAGGTCGCCGCGCTCTTCGGGATGGCGGGCAATCTCGTCTCCACCATCTTCATCTCCCGTGCCCTGCACGGTCTCGGCTGGACCACCACCTTCGCGGGCAGCGCGCTCGCGGGCGCTGTCGTACTCGTGCTGCTTCTGCTCTTCCTCAAGGACCATCCGGAGGGCCATGAGCCGCCTCCGGCCGAGCACGCGGGCGCCGCCTACGTACGGAAGCAGATCGCCGAGTCCTGGCGCGAGCCCGGCACCCGGCTCGGGCTGTGGGTGCACTTCACCACGCAGTTCCCGGCGATGATGTTCCTGCTGCTGTGGGGCATGCCGTTCCTGGTCGAGGCACAGGGCCTGTCGCAGGCCGTCGCGGGCGAACTGCTCACGCTCGTCGTCCTGTCCAACATGGCCGTCGGGCTGGTGTACGGGCAGGTCATCGCCCGCCACCACCGGGCCAGGGCGCCGCTGGCCCTGGGCACGGTCGGGGCGACGGCGCTGATCTGGGCCATGACGATCGCGTACCCGGGCGACCACGCCCCGACCGCCCTGCTGATCACGCTCTGCGCGGTCCTCGGCGCCTGCGGGCCCGCGTCGATGATCGGCTTCGACTTCGCCCGGCCCGCGAACCCGCCGGAGCGTCAGGGCACGGCCTCCGGAATCGTCAACATGGGCGGTTTCGTTGCCTCGATGACGACGCTCTTCGCGGTCGGCGTCCTGCTGGACGCGACCGACGGGAACTACCGGATCGCGTTCTCGTCCGTCTTCGTCCTCGAAACGCTCGGGATCGTACAGATCCTGCGGCTGCGGGCGCGGACGGCCCGGCGGGAGCGGGAACGGCTGGTGGCGAGCCGGGTGGAGGCCGTGCACGTACCGGCGTGAGGGCGAGGGCGTACGGCAGGCACGTACGGCAGGCACGTACATACGGCGTGCGGGCCGGTACGTACGGAAGGTGCGGCCGGCCGGCACGCGCGGAGCGCGCGACCCGCCTTACGGCGCTCGGTGTCCAGCCGCGCTACGGCGGCGCCGCGACGCGTCCGACGCCCCATGGCATCCGACACGCCCAGCAGCCCACCGCGGCCCGAGGCGTCAGCGCCTCAGCGCCTCGACATTGCCTCGACGTCACCGCCTCAGCGCGTCACCGCGAACTCGCGCAGGATCGCCGTCGCCAGTTCGTCATCGCCGTCGATCTTGATCCGGTCCGCGACCGCCGCGGCCCGCACCCGGCCGCACGCCAGCCGGAAGTACGTGTCCCAGTCCATCGCCAGCGTCACCAGCGGACCGAGCGAGGGCGAGCCGTCGATCGAACCGCGGCCGTCCGCGTTCACCCGGACCGTACGCAGGAACTCCACCGGACCGCTCACATCGATGACGATCGCCGAGTTCGGCGGCGCGCCCGCGTCCTTGGCGACCACCTTCGGCAGCGCGGCCAGCAGCGCGTCACGGGCGATCAGCGCGCCGGGCGAGTCGAGATTGCCGGGCTTGCTGAGCGTCGTGCGCAGATCCTGCTCATGCACCCAGACGTCGAACGCCCGCCCGCGCCAGGCCGTTTCGAGAGTCTGCTCCTTGCCGAGAGGCGCCCGGACCATGGTGTCGGGCGAGCGGGTCTCGTTACGGATCTGCCGGTTGCGGCGGATGATCGTGTACTCCAGCTCGGCGGTCATCTCCGGCGCGGTGTGGTGCCGCCGCACATCGACCTGCATCTCCATGTAGCGGGCGAACTCACTCTGTACGTGGTACAGATCGCGCGGCAGCGAGTGGATCGGCCGTGGGTCCCCGAGCAACTCGCTCTCCATGCCGATGACATGCGACACGATGTCTCGTACGGACCAGCCGGGACACGGCGTGCGCCAACTCCACTCGCCTTCGACGAGCGGCTGCACCAGCTCGGCTATGGCCTCGATGGAGTGGGTCCAGGCATCGGCGTAGTTTTGAAGGCTGGGATGGACGGTCACGGGACCCCTCGGCGGTTCTGCGGTACGCGGGCTGGCTTGCTGGGCTGGCTGCGGGCTGCGTGGGAGGTTTGGCAGCTAAGTTACGCTGCCTGATGGCACCCCGGCAGTGCTTTCGTGTGACGATCGTAGGCCCGTGTTGACGGCTCGAATGCCAGGACGGTGGTACTGTGCGCGCCTCGCTCATCCAGATCGCAGTAGATCCGTACGAATCGGTCGACGCGCGCAGACAGCGCGCCGCGGCTCTGGTACGGCGGCAGCGAGGCCTCGCCGAGCTGGTGGTTCTGCCTGAATTGTGGCCGGTCGGCGCCTTCGCGTACGAATCCTTCGCGCAGGAGGCGGAGGCGGTGGACGGGCCCACCTTCGAGGCGATGTCGAAGGCGGCGAGCGACGCGGGCGTCTGGCTGCACGCGGGCTCCTTCGTGGAACGGGACGCCGAGGGCGCGCTGTACAACACCTCGCTGGTGCTGTCTCCCGCCGGTGAGCTGGTCCGTACGTACCGCAAGATCCACCGCTTCGGCTTCGACAAGGGCGAGGCGACGCTGATGAGCGCGGGCGAGGAACTGGTCACCGTACCGCTCACGCTCGCCGGTGGTGAGGCAACCACGCTCGGCCTGGCCACCTGCTACGACCTGCGCTTTCCGGAGCTGTTCCGGGGCCTGGTCGACGCGGGCGCGCGCCTGCTGGTCGTCCCGGCCGGCTGGCCGGCGCGGCGCCGCGCGCACTGGACGCTGCTGGCGCAGGCGCGCGCGGTGGGGAACCAG
>NZ_FMDK01001021.1 GCF_900091995.1 Streptomyces sp. MnatMP-M17 | reverse complement strand
CCATCAGCGCCGCCTTGCCTCCGGGGCCCGCGCAGCCGTCGAGCCAGCGCGCGTCGGGGCCCTCCAGCGGCGCGTTGGCGACGGCGACCGCGACAAGCTGGCTGCCCTCGTCCTGGACACCGGCCCGGCCCTCCCGTACGGCGTCGACCGCGCCCGGTTCGCCGCCCTCGCTGAGCCGTACGGCATACGGCGACCAGCGGCCGGGAAGGCCGCCCTCCTCGCCCAGCGCGGCCAGCAGCTCCTCGGCGGAGGCACGGCCGGGCCGGGCGACAAGCGTGACCTCGGGCCGTTCGTTGTCGGCTTCGAGCAGATCCTCGATCCCCGCGCGACCGCCGCCGAGCGCGTCCCAGAGCGCCGAGACCACCCAGCGGGGATGCGAGTGGACGACCGCGAGATGGTCCTCCGCGTCCTCGTTGTACGGCGGGGCGACGCGCTCCAGCCAGGTGTCCAGATCGTCCCGCGCGATCTTCCGCAGCACGGCGTTGACGAACCGGGCGCGTCCGTCGCCGAGCACCACCCGGGCCAGCTCCACACTCGCGGAGACTGCGGCGTGCGTCGGGATCCGCGTACCGAGAAGCTGGTGCGCGCCGAGCGCGAGCACGTCCAGCACCGGCGGATCGACCTCGCGCAGCGGCCGGTCGACGCAGGCCGAGATGATCGCGTCGTAGGTGCCCTGGCGGCGCAGCGTCCCGTACACCAGCTCGGTGGCGAGCGCGGCGTCCCGTGGCTCGAAGCCGCTGTTCTCGCGTGCCTTCTTCAGCAGCGGAGGCAGTACGAGATTGGCGTACGCGTCCCGCTCGTCGACGGCCCTGAGCGCCTCGAAGGCGAGGATCCGCACGGGATCCTTCTTGGGGCGGCGGTAGGGCTTGGCGGGACGGTGAGGGGCCTGCGCGTTCAAAGGTGCTCCGCGGTGAGAGATGGTGATCGCTTCCAGCCTAAGCGCTGCCCGGTGACCGGAAAGAACCGTGCGCTTCGAAGAACCGTGCGCTTTCGGGCGGCGCCACAGGGTCCGCCTCAGGGTCCAGGAGCGCGGGCGCGGCGCCTCAGTGCGTCGCGCCGAGCCGTTCGCCCGGGGCGATCCGTACACCGCGTGCCCAGTCGGCCGCGCGCATCGGCTTCTTGCCCTGCGGCTGGACCCAGAGCAGCTCGACATCGTGCGAGCCGGTGCCGACGTACACATCGTTCTTGCCGACGGCCAGGGCCCCGGGCGCCAGTTCCGTACGATCCGGCAGCAGCGTGAGCTGGATCAGCTTGAGCCGCTCGCCTCGGAAGACGGTCCAGGCGCCGGGCGCGGGTGTGCAGGCGC
Organism: Streptomyces sp. MnatMP-M17; assembly: GCF_900091995.1. GTDB lineage: Bacteria > Actinomycetota > Actinomycetes > Streptomycetales > Streptomycetaceae > Streptomyces. Next base: position 1,272 of record NZ_FMDK01001021.1, on the reverse strand, counting down.
GGACGACGCGGTCGACACGGAGAGCGGGCGCGGCCCACTCCACCTGGGCGTCCTCGACGCTGATCTTGGGCGCGAGCGAGATGCCCTCGGCGGGCTGCGGTACGGGCTTGAGCGTGCCGTCCTCGATACCGTCCATGGTCGCGACGAGCAGTCCAGAGCCCGCGAAGGCCAGTCTGGTCAGCAGATCGCCGCTGGTGTCGGTGGGCCGTACGTGCTCCGTGAGCACGCCGTAGACCGGTCCGGAGTCCAGGCCCTCCTCGATCAGGAAGGTGGCCGCGCCGGTCATCTCGTCGCCCGCCATGATCGCGTGCTGCACGGGCGCGGCGCCGCGCCAGGCGGGCAGCAGCGAGAAGTGCAGATTCACCCAGCCGTGGGCGGGTACGTCGAGGGCGACTCGCGGCAGCAGGGCGCCGTACGCGACGACGGGACAGCAGTCGGGGCCGATCTCGCGCAGCCGCGCGAGGAAGTCCTCGTCACGCGGCCTGGCGGGCTTGAGCACCTCGATGCCCGACTCCTCCGCGCGCTGCGCGACCGGGCTGGCGACCAGCCTGCGTCCGCGGCCCGCGGGCGCGTCGGGCCGGGTCACGACGGCGGCGACCTCATGCCGGTCGGAGGCGATGAGTGCGTCCAGGGCGGGTACGGCGACCTCGGGGGTGCCGGCGAAGACGAGCTTCATCGGTGGCTGACTGCCTCTCGGGCTGATACGTACGGTGACGAGCGACGCACCAGTCTATGGGCCACGGCGGCGGGCGACCGCAGGGGGCGTACGTCGGTGCGCGCGCCCCGCGCATATGCGCATACGCCCCCGCAGCGTGACCACATCGCCAGGTGGCGCGTTGTCAAGAGAGATTGACCAACGCGGGCCGCACCGGTGCGGCCCGGATCCTTTTCAACGCCGGTTCGAGAGGCTTGTTCATGGCCGACCACGCAACCCACGACGCACAAGCCCGTGCAAGTCTCCACCTGTTGGTGCGGGACATCGAGCGGGTCCGGCGGCAGGTGGACGCGCTGCGCACCCTCACCGCCCAGTTGGGCAATGTCTACCGCCCGCGCCGTTCGGGCCCGTCCACGGGCTTCGTCGTCTACGGCAGGGCCCCCGCCCCGACCGTCCGTCTCGCACAGGAGCTGAGGGACAGTGTCGAGACTCTGGTGACCGCGGCCGTGGACTTCGACCGCTCGCTGGGTTTCTCGTGGGACGCCGTGGGCTCCGCGCTGGGCGTCACGAAGCAGGCGGTGCACCGCCGTTACGGCACACGCAGGGCTGCACAGCAG
>NZ_FMDK01000954.1 GCF_900091995.1 Streptomyces sp. MnatMP-M17 | reverse complement strand
CAGGCGGCCCCCGCCGGGAGGCGCATACGCTTCAGCCGCAGCGCGCACCCAGCGCGAGCGTTCTCTTCGCCGCCGCCACGATCGCCGCGTCGACGAAGCGGCCGTCGGGCAGGGCGTGGGCGCCCGCGTCGGCCGCCGCCGCCTCGATGATCTCCTCGGCCTCGGCGACCTCCCGCGGCGTGGGCAGATAGGCGTGTTCGATGACCGGGAGCTGGCGCGGATGGATGGCCGCGCGGCCCAGCAGGCCCAGGGCCCGGCCATGGCGGCAGGAGGCCGCCAGTCCGTCCAGGTCACGGACGTCCGGGAACACCGACTGGACCGGTGGCGACAGGCCCGCCGCGCGGGCCGCCACCACGGCCCGGCTGCGGGCCCAGTCCAGGCCGGAGTCCTCCCGTACGCCCAGATCGGCGCGGAGGTCCGCCTCGCCCAGTGAGATGCCGCGTACCGCCGGATGCGCGCCCGCGACGGCGTAGGCGTTCTCCAGGGCCAGCGCCGATTCGAGCAGGGCGTACAGCGCGGTGTCCGGAGCCCGTGCCGCGACGCGGTGGATGTCGGAGGCATGGGTCACCTTGGGGAGACGGAGCCCGGACAGTCCCGGCAGACCGACCAGCGACGGCAGGTCGTGCTCGTCGGCGATCCGGACATGGACCGGGACCGGATGCGGCGAGGACAGCAGGTCGGCGATGGCGTCGCGCGCGTACTCCTTGCGGTCGGGAGCCACCGCGTCCTCCAGATCCACGATCACGACATCCGCGCCGCAGGACAGTGCTTTCGCCATCACCTCCGGACGGTCCCCGGGGACATACAGCCAGGTGAGCGGGGTGGTCATAGCGCCCCGTCCGCCCGCAGCGCGCCGATCTCGGACGCGGTGAGGCCCAGCTCGGCCAGGACCGCGTCGGTGTCCGCGCCATGGGGCCGGCCCGCCCAGCGGATGGCGCCCGGCGTCTCGGAGAGCCGGAAGAGGACGTTCTGCATCCGCAGCGTGCCCAGCTCCGGATCGGGGACCTCGGTGACGCTGTCCAGCGCCCGGTACTGCGGATCGGCCATGACGTCCCGGATGTCGTAGACGGGCGCGATCGCCGCCTCGGCCTCCTCGAACGCGGCCATCGCCTCGGCACGGGTGTGCCGGGCGATCCAGCCGCCGACCGCCTCGTCCAGGACGTCCGCGTGCCGGGCCCGGCCGCTGCCGGTGGTGAACCACGGCTCGGTGATCAGCTCGGGCCTGCCCACCAGCCGCATCACGCGTTCCGCGACCGACTGCGCCGAGGTGGAGACCGCCAGCCAGGAGCCGTCGGCGGCGCGGTAGGTGTTGCGCGGCGCGTTGTTGGTGGAGCGGTTGCCGGTACGGGGCTGGACCAGGCCGAGCTGGTCGTACCAGAGCGGCTGCGGTCCGAGCACGGTCAGGATCGGCTCGATGATCGCCAGATCGACCACCTGGCCACGGCCGGTCAGCGCCCGGCCGCCGAGCGCGGTCATCACCGCGTACGCCGTGGCCAGCGCGGCGATGGAGTCGGCGAGACCGAAGGGCGGCAGCGTGGGCGGTCCGTCGGGCTCGCCCGTGACGGCCGCGAAGCCGCTCATCGCCTCGGCGAGGGTGCCGAATCCCGGGCGGCGGGCGTACGGGCCGAACTGGCCGAAGCCCGTCACCCGGGTCAGTACGAGCCGTGGATTGGCCAGGGAGAGCTCGGTCCAGCCGAGGCCCCATTTCTCCAGGGTGCCGGGCCGGAAGTTCTCGATGACCACATCCGCGTCGGCGGCGAGCCGCAGCAGGACGTCGCGTCCGCCCGGAGTGGAGAGATCGAGTGTGATGGCGCGCTTGTTGCGGCCGAGCAGCTTCCACCACAGGCCCACACCGTCCTTGGCCGGGCCGTGGCCGCGCGAGGGATCGGGACGGGTCGGATGCTCGACCTTGATGACATCGGCGCCGAAGTCGCCGAGCAGCGTGGCGGCGAGCGGACCGGCGAAGAGCGTCGCGAGATCGAGCACCCGAAGGCCGGAGAGAGGAGCGGGAGCGGGGGCGTCGGTCGGGGCGTTCGGAACGGTGGCTGACATGGTCATTCAGGCCTCGATCTCGGTGCGGTACGGCATGGAGGTGGACGCTCCGTGGCGCTGGACGCAGAGCGCGGCGGCGGCCGAGGCCCAGTGCATCGCCTCGGGCATCGGACGGCCCTCGCCGAGCGCGACGGCGAGCGCGCCCACATAGGTGTCACCGGCGCCGGTGGTGTCCACGGCCTCGACCCTGGGCGCGGGCACGGCGACGGTCCCGGCGCCCCGGGCCGCGTACAGACTGCCCGCGGCACCGAGAGTGATCACGACCTCGGGGACCTGCCGGAGCAGGGCCTCCGCCGCGGCATGCGCGTCGGCGATCCCGGTGAGCGTGGCCGCTTCGTGCTCGTTCGGGACCAGCAGATCGACCGCCGCGAGCAGTCCGGGCGGCAGAGGCTGCGCGGGAGCCGGCGTGAGGACGGTCCGTACGCCATGGCGGCGGGGGG
>NZ_FMDK01000955.1 GCF_900091995.1 Streptomyces sp. MnatMP-M17 | reverse complement strand
CGGGCGGGCTTCGCCTGCGTGCTGGCGGTCGTGCTGGCCGCGCTTGTCGCCGGGTGCGGTATCAGGACCACCTCGGTGCCCGTGGACGCCGGGCCCGCGCCCTCGCGAATGCCGTGCCGCGTCGCGGGCGAGAGCGTGATCACCCAGTCGCGGCCCGGCGTTCCGATGCGGATCTATCTGGCCTGCGCATCCGGCCTCGCGTCGGTGGAACGCGCGGCGCCGATCCCGCAGGGCAAGTCGGTCGACAGCCGCATGGCGATCGCGCAGGGCCTGCTCGACGAGCTCCAGGCCCAGCCGTCCACGAGCGAGCGAGACGCGGGCTTCAGCACGTACGTACGAGGTCCGCTGATCCTCTCCGCGCCTCGCAAGGGCGATCCGGCGGGCACGCTGCGGCTCAGCCGTCAGCCCGAGGACCTGCCCGCGACCGCGCTCGCCCAGATCGTCTGCACCTTCGCGGAGAGCGAGATCAGCGAGATCACGGACGGCACGGTGGTCCTGGGCGGTCCCGGCGACTATCCGCCGCGCGGCTACGGATGCGATCCGAAGACGAAGAGCAACCCGGACACGGCGGTCCCCACGCTCGCGCCGCGGCCGTCGGCCTCCGCGTCGGCTTCCACTTCCGCTTCCGCGTCGGCGTCGGGTTCCGCTTCGGAGCCGGCTTCCGCTTCGGCGCCGTGACATCCGCCGCACGGGCGTGATGCCCGTCTCATGGCGGCGTTCCCGCGCCGACGGCGGAACCGATTCCGCCGGCCCGCGCGTCCTTGGATACGTGCGTCAAGGTCCGGGCGGCACCGCCGTCATCCGCTTCCGTACGGCGGGGCTCGTACTCCTCCTTCTGCATCTCGCGCTGGTGGGGTGGCTGACGCTCCGCCCACTGGACGTTCCGTGGGTGCACGCGGCCAATCTGACGCCGTTCGCGGGCATCAAGGCGGATCTGGCGCTCGGCCTTGTCGCGGGCGCGCGCCGGATCGCCGAAGGACTGCTCCTGCTGGCGCCGCTCGGCGTGCTGCTGCCGATGGCGGGCGGCAGGATCGCCGTCTCCGGCTGGGCCTCCATGGCCCGTACGGTCACGGCGGGCGCGCTGATCTCCCTGGGCATCGAGCTCTTGCAGACCGGAGTCCCCGGCCGTGTGGTCGACGTGGACTCGCTGCTGCTCAACACGGCCGGTGTGGCACTGGCCCATCTGCTGCTGGTGCCCGCGGGCCGGGCACGGCTGCGGCGCAGGCGCCGGTCCCGTACACCGCGCCGCGCACCGCGACCCGGGGACGAGACGGGAGCCCTCCACCGGGATGAGACCTCTCAGGGAGCGACCCCGACGATTCCCAGGGTCGGCATCGCACCGTAGAGCGACGCCCGGGCACGGGCTCCGCACGCACCATGGAAACAACGGGAGCCCACCGAGAAGAGGCTCCCTCAAGGACTCGAAGGAATCTCAATGATCGTGTCAAGCCGCTTGCGTGACCGGTGGGGCGGAGGTGAACAG
>NZ_FMDK01001071.1 GCF_900091995.1 Streptomyces sp. MnatMP-M17 | reverse complement strand
AAGCGAGGGGGAGCCGGTCAGCGGCTGAGGGAGCGGCGGGGCAGCGGCGAGGAGTAGACGACGCTGGTGGTGACCGAGCCCAGGGCGCCGATCCGGCCCGAGATCTCTTCGAGATGGCTCATCGAGCGGGCGGCGACCTTCAGTACGAAACAGTCGTCGCCCGTCACATGGTGCGCCTCCAGAATCTCGGAGGTCGCCTCCAGCAGATCGTGGAACGGCTTGTAGTTGCCGTTCGGATAGCGCAGCCGCACGAAGGCGAGGATGGACCGGCCGAGCCGCTCACGGTCGACCACCGCGGTATAGCCGGAGATCACTCCGGCCTCCTCCAGCCGGCGCACCCGCTCGGTCACGGCGCTCGCGGACATGGAGACGGCCCTGGCCAGCTCGGCGAAGCTGATCCGGCCGTCGCGTTGCAGGACATCCAGCAGGTGCCAGTCGGTGGCGTCCGGTGAAAACTCGGTCATCACCGAGAAATAGCAGGGAAAGCTCATGCCCATCAAGGTGAGGACCGGGGAATCCCTCTTCGGCGGGCCGGTCGGCGACCGTAGATTTCTGGTCATGACCACACATTCCCGCACGCGTGTCCAAGCTCCGGCTCCTGCTTCTGGTCCGGCCTCTGCTCCTGCGCAAGCTCCCGCCCACGCTCCGTCGGTTGCCGACAGCCCGGTCCTGCGGGTGCTGCCCGCCTCGCCCGGCGAAGCCGTCGCCTACTTCGGCGCGAGCCTCGCCTTCCACGCGGATGTCTCCGATGTCGCCGCCGCGCTGGCCGCCGACGGCGATCCCGGCTTTGTCGTACTCGACTCCCGCTCCACCGAGTCCTGGGACCAGGGCCATGTCCCGGGAGCCGTCCACCTCCCGACCGCGCTGATCGCCGAGCAGGCCGAGCCGCTCCTCGACAAGGCGGTGCCGGTCGTCACGTACTGCTGGGGACCGGGTTGCAACGGCGCCACGCGCGCCGCGCTCGCCCTCGCCGGTCTCGGTTATCAGGTGAAGGAGATGCTCGGCGGTATCGAGTACTGGATCCGTGAGGGCTTCGAGATCGAGACCGCGCAGGGCCTCGAACGCCACGCCGCCGATCCACTGACCGCACCCGTCGGCGCGGCGGTCTGCGGCTGCTGACCCACGCGGTTTGGGTGTTCACCGGTGTGCGCGGAAGAACTCGGTGAGGTCGTGTGCGAGGAGTTCGGGCTCTTCGTGGGCGGCGAAATGGCCCCCGCGGGGCATACGGGTGTACCTCGTGATGTTGTACGTGCGCTCGGCCCAGCTACGGGGCGGCTGCGTGAGGTCGGCCGGGAACAGGGCGAGGGCCGTGGGCACGTTCACCCGTTCCACTCGCCTCGTCAGCCGCTGCCCGTATTCGTAGTAGGGCCGGAACGAGGTCGAGATGGTGTGGGTGAACCAGTAGAGCGATGCCTGTGTCAGGAGGAAGTCGTCGCTGAACCGGGACGACAGGTCGCCTCCGCAGTCGCTCCACGCGCGGTACTTCTCGACGATCCAGGCGAGCAGCCCGGTCGGTGAATCGGCCAGTCCGTAGCTCAAGGTGAGTGGGCGGGTGCTCTGTTCATGCAGGTATCCGCCCTCTTCGGCGGACCATGCCGCGACGGAATCGAGGTACTCCCGCTCCTCAGGAGTGACGTCGGCGGCGTCGTACGTGACCGGGCTGGCGATCGCCGTCAGATGGATGCCCACCAGGGCGTCCGGATGGGCTTCGCCGAGCCGGGAAGTGATGCCGGCGCCCAGGTCGCTCCCGTGCGCGGCGTAGCGCTCGAAGCCGAGTTCGTCGCGCATGAGCCGGTGCCAGATCTCGTGTGTCTGCGGCGGCTCCGTGAGCGAGGGCCGCTGAGGTGAGAAGACGAATCCGGGCAGCGAAGGGACGATGACGGTGAACGCGTCGGCGGCGTCACCTCCGTACTGCGACGGTGTGGCCAGCCGGCGGGCGAGGGCGGTCAGTTCGAGGAAGGAGCTGGGCCATCCGTTGGTCAGAACGATCGGCAGGGCGCCGGAGCGTTCACCGTCGAAGCGGAGGTAGTGGAGGAGAGTTCCGTCGATGTCCGCGAGATGCGACGGGAGTGCGTTGATGCCGGCTTCGTGGGCACGCCAGTCGTAGTCGGAGGCCCAGCGGGCGACAAGGCGTCGCAGTTCGCCGGCGTCGGTACCGGCGTCCCATCCGCCGACGGGCCAGGGAGTCGGCCACCGTGTGCTGAGCAGCCGTGAGCGCAGCTCGTTCAGCTCGGTGTCGGTGACGGTGATCATGGGCGTGTGGTGAGCCATAGGAGTCTCCGAGGTTTCCGTTCTCACATGAGAGTGGTACATGCCTGACCGTCCAAGCCTGCGTCAGGGTGCGTGGTTCGGGGTCGCGCAGCGCCGCCGGGTGGAGCCCGAAGCCAGGACCGCACTGCGGGATATCGGGATGACATCCACTGCCGTACCGACGATCATGGGCGCTCATGTCCACACTTGATACCCCTGCTGATTCCCTTGATCCTCTGGCTCTGCGCCGTGACTCGTTGCCGCTGCGCGGCCGGACCGCCTTGGTGACCGGGGCGAGTCGCCGTCGTGGTATCGGCTGCGCGGTCGCGCGGCGGCTGGTCGCGTACGGCGCGAGCGTCTATCTCCATCACCATGTGCCGCACGATGCGGGTCAGCCCTGGGGCGCCGATCCCGAAGGGCCGGAAGGTGTCGCCGCGTATGTACGGGAGGCGCGGGCGGATCCGGCGGCGCGGGTGGTGCACGGTCCCGGGGATCTGGCCGGGCCCGAGGCGCCCGCGGAACTGATCGGCACCGCCGCCGAGGCGCTCGGCGGGCGGCTCGACATTCTCGTCGCCAACCATGCGCTCAGCGGTTCCGACGGCACGCTCCACACCGTCGACGCGGCGATGCTCGACGCCCACTGGGCGGTCGACACCCGGTCGGTCGTGCTGCTCGTCCAGGCGTACGCTCGGCTGCGCGCGGCGCTTCCCGACCGTACGCCCGGCGGCCGGATCGTCATGATGACCTCCGGTCAGGACCTCGGAGGCGGGATGCCGGAGGAGATCGCGTACGGGCTGGCCAAGGGAGCCCTCGCTTCGGCGACGCGGTCCCTGGCCACCTCGCTCGCGGATCTCGCGGTGACGGTCAACACCGTCAATCCCGGTCCCGTCGACACCGGTTATCTGACGGGCTCCGCGTACGAGGCGATCGCCGCGCTGTTCCCGGCCGGACGCTGGGGCATGCCCGACGATCCGGCGCGGCTGATCGCCTGGCTCGCCTCCGACGAGGCCGAGTGGATCACCGGTCAGATCATCGACTCGGAGGGCGGTTTTCGCCGCTGAACCGGGCCGCTGAACCGGACGGTCGGCGCCGAGACCGTCCGTATCCCGTGCCGGCCCGTGACTCGTACGGCTCGTAAGGGCGCCGCACCACACCGCCGGCGGGCGCTGCCGGGCCCGTGCCTTTCGGCCGGGACCGGCAGGCGCCG
>NZ_FMDK01001240.1 GCF_900091995.1 Streptomyces sp. MnatMP-M17 | reverse complement strand
GAGTCGGGCGGTCCGGTGACGGCGTGGTGGCCGGCGCCCTGGCGGCGGCTGATGTGGCTGCTCGGTGGCTGCTCGGTGGCGGACGGTCCGGTGTCCGAGCCGGTGTCGGAGGCGGTCGGCGGCCTGGGCACTCCGGTCCGGGACGCTGACGCCCGTGCTGACGTCCACGGCCGTTCCGGCGTCCACGCGCGCGCTCGTCCTCGTCCCGATGCTCGTTCCCGCTCCGACGCCCATGTCCGTGCTCGCGCTCGTCCTCGCTCCGATGTCCGCGCTCGCTCCGGTGCGCGCGCCCGGGCGGTTCCGGTCGCGGACAGGGAGGAGGTGAAGGAGCCGGAGTTCGAGCCGTACGACTTTCTGCTCGACGAGACCTGGCACGGGCGCGGTGCCCGGCAGACACGATGGGCGGCGATCAAGGCGGCGTCGAGCGGTCCGACGCCGGACTTCCCGGCCACGGGAACGGCGTCGGGGCCGCCCTCCGTCAAGAAAGACGGCCCCAGGAAGATCGGCCCCGACGGCTCCGCCCCGGATTCCGGCGCGGATTCCGGCGCGGCTCCGGGCATCGGCTCCGGTGTTACTCCTTGACGCCGAAGACCGGGACCAGCGAGGGCGGCAGCTCGTCATTGCAGGAGAGCTGGCCCGTCTTCGTCAGGGAGTCGTTGAGACAGGTGTAGTAGTCGCGGTAGACCAACTGCACGGTGAAGGTCGCGGCCACGATCGCCAGTGCGATTGCGGCCGTCACCAGCCCGCTCACCGCTGCCGTCGTCTGCTGTCGGCTTGACGCTCCGGCCGGGCCGGCCGGACCGTACGGAGGACCTTGGGCAGGGAGGGCGTGGCCGATGACGAGCCGCCGGACGACGGCCCGCCGGACGTCGCGTCGTCCCGGCCGGAGGACGATCCGTTCACCGGCTTGTTGCGCAGGGAGCTGATGCCCCAGTACAGCGCCAGCGAGCCGAGCAGCAGGGCGATCTCCGGGAAGTCGAAGAGCGCGAAGAAGAAGGCCCACATCCCGCCGAGGAGCGCGTAGCGGGCGCGGCGCTGGATCGGGTCCGTCGGATCCCAGCGCAGTCCGCCGCCACGGCCTCCCTCGGGACCGTCCTGGCCGTTCTGCTGCCCGTTCTGACCGCCGGGACGGCTGCCGAAGCCGCCCGTCGAGCGGCCCGGCTGTCGGCTGCTCCACTGGCTGCCCCAGCCGCTTCGGTCGGCGCCTGAGCCGTCGTCGGCCGGGCCCGCGCCTTCGGGCTGCCGAGGCCGCCACGGCTGGTCGGGCCTGCCCTCGGGCGGCGGGGCGAAAGGA
>NZ_FMDK01000956.1 GCF_900091995.1 Streptomyces sp. MnatMP-M17 | reverse complement strand
CCCCGCCGTTCTCGGTCCCAGGACCCGAGGACGGCGGGCACGGCCGTGCTGCGACCGCACGGCCGTGCTGCGACCGCGTGCGCTCGGCCGGTCAGTAGGCCAGACCATGACCGATCGGATAGAGCACCTGCGCCGGATCGTCCGCGCGCTGCACCGGCACGGGCAGCGCTCCTCGGGGCCTGACTCGGCCCGCGATCACCCGCGCTGCCGCCCGCACTTCGACATCCGTCCAGGAGTACGCGGCGAGGGACGCCCTGACGCCGGACAGCCGCGCGATGTCGTACGGATTGCGGATGGCGACCGTGACAACGGGCACGCCGGTCGCGGCGAGCGCGCTGACCAGGGTGCGCTGCGAACTGGTCGCCGAGACGTTGTACGTGGCCACGACCACCGCGTCCTTGCCTCGCGCGCCCGCCACCGCGGCCTCGATCTGCGCCGCGCTCGGGGCCGTACCGGTGGACAGCGCCGTGGCGGTGAAGCCCAGCTCGGTCAGGGCCGTGGCGAGCACGGTGGTCGGCGGGCCCGTCGTCCCGGAAGGCGAGGCCGGATCGGCGCCGACGACCAGCAGATGCCGCTGTCGGCGCCGGTTCAGCGGCAGCAGCTTGTTCTCGTTGACGAGCAGCGTGGTGGTCCGCTCGGCGATCCGGTCGGCGGCGGCCAGATGGGCCCGGGTGCCGACCGTACGGTCCAGATTCCGCAGCGAGACAGCGGCGTCGCCGCTGAACAGGCCCAGCCGCTCCTTGAGTTCGAGGATACGGAGGATGGATTTCTCGACGCGCTCCTCACTGATCTCGCCGCTCTTCACCGCCGCCAGGACCGCGTTCCAGGCGATCCGCAGATTCGGCGGATTGAGCAACTGGTCCACGCCCGCCTTGAGCGCGAGCACGGGCACCCGGTCGTCGCCGTACTTCTGCCGTACGCCCTCCATGCCGAGCGCGTCGGTGATCACCACGCCGTCGTAACCGAGCTGTTCCCGCAGTACGCCGGTGACGATGGGACGCGAGAGCGTCGCCGGGTCCTCGCTCGGGTCCAGCGCGGGGACGACGATATGCGCGGTCATGATCGAGGTGACACCGGCGGCGATCGCGGCCCGGAACGGCGGCGCGTCCAGCTCGTTCCACTGCTCACGGGTGTGGTGGATGGTGGGCAGCGCGTAGTGGCTGTCGTCCTTCGTGTCACCGTGACCGGGGAAGTGCTTGGCGGCGGTGGCGATCCCGGCGCTCTGATAGCCCGTCACCTGTGCGGCGACCATACCGGCCACGGCCTGCGGATCGGCGCCGAAGGACCGTACGCCGATGACCGGGTTGGCCGGGTTGACATTGACATCCGCGTCCGGCGCGTAGTTCTGGTTGATGCCCATGGCGGCCAGCTCCGCGCCCGCGATCCTGGCGGCCTCACGGGCGTCGGCCCGCGAGCGCGACGCACCGAGCGCCATCGCACCGGGCAGCAGCGTGGCCGGCTTGCCCACCCGGGCGACGATGCCGTGCTCCTGGTCGGTGGAGATCAGCAGCGGGACCGGGGTGTCCTGGGCCAGGCCCGCCTTCTGGATACCGTTGGAGAGCTCGGCGATCTGCCGGGGATTACGGGTGTTGTGCGCCCAGGCGAAGTAGATGATGCCGCCGACGTGGTACGTCGAGATCAACTCCGCGGCGGTACGGACGCCGATCTCGGCGAGGTTGGCGTCGATGTCGGCCTGGTCGGGAGCGGTGGCGGAGTGGCCGTACACCCGCATGACGAAGAGCTGGCCGACCTTCTCCTCCAGACTCATCCGTGAGATGAGCCGGCGGAGCCGGTCGCGGCGGTACGGAGCGAGGGGAGCGAGATGCGGGGGAACGGCCACCACGGGGGCGGCCGAGGTGGCAACGGCTGGCGGCG
>NZ_FMDK01000961.1 GCF_900091995.1 Streptomyces sp. MnatMP-M17 | reverse complement strand
CTTCGGCTGCTGGGCCATCGGCGGTGAGTGGCAGGACCGCGACGGCAATCCGCTCGGCTGGGGCAAGGTGGACGACGAGCAGTCCGTCGCCGCGCTCCACCGGGCGCTCGACCTCGGTATCACCTTCTTCGACACGGCCGATGTGTACGGTACGGGCCACAGCGAACGCGTCCTGGGCCGGGCGCTGCGCGGGCGGCGGGACGAGGTCGTCGTCGGGACCAAGTGGGGCAACACCTTTGACGAGGCCACCCGCACGCTCACCGGCTCCGACGCCACGCCCGCGTACGCCCGGCGGGCGCTGACCGCCTCACTGCGCCGCCTCGGCACGGAGTACATCGACCTCTACCAACTCCACCTCTCCGACGCGCCGTTCGCGTCGGCCGCCGAACTCCGCGACGCCTGCGAGGAGTTCGTACGCGAGGGCCTGATCCGTACGTACGCCTGGTCGACAGACGATCCCGAGCGGGCGGCGCTGTTCGCGGAGGGCGAGCACTGCGCGGCCGTGCAGCACGCCTGCAATGTGCTGGAGGACGCACCGGAGATGCTCGCGCTCTGCGCGGAGCACGACCTCGCCAGTATCAACCGCAGCCCGCTCGCGATGGGCCTGCTCACCGGAAAGCACGGTTCCGGCAGCCGGAGCGCCTCCGGCGACATCCGGGCCGTACCGCCCGCGTGGCTGCGGTGGTTCGGCGAGGGCGGCGTCCCAACGCCGGAGTGGGCGGCGCGGGTGGAGGCCGTACGGTCCGTCCTCACCAGCGACGGCCGGACCTTGGCGCAGGGCGCCCTCGCCTGGCTCTGGGCCCGCAGCCCGCACACGGTGCCGATCCCGGGATTCCGCTCGGTCGCCCAGGCGACGGAGAACGCGGCAGCCCGCGCCTACGGCCCGCTGCGCGCCGACCAGTTGACGGAGATCCGAACGGCACTGACGACAGCCGGCTAGCCCGCGAGCCGGCTGGAGCGTGACGTTTCACCGAAGGTCCGAGGAAGGCACGAACCGCCTCCATGGACTGGCCCGACACGTAGACGCCACAGGGCGTGCCGATCCGGGCCGCGACACAACGACACAACGGCGCAACGACACAATGGACCGTGTCCGACGCGGTCAGCGGCGCCGCAGTGACGGATCGAGCAGGGCGGGCGGGGTGTCGAACTTCTCGTCGGCGGCGAGGTCGGTGCCGGGAGCGACGATGGCGTCGATCGCGTCGAGTATGTCGGCGGAGAGCACGGTGTCCGCGGCGGCGAGTTGTGAGTGCAGATGGTCCAGTGTGCGAGGGCCGATGAGCGCGCTGGTCACGCCGGGATGCGCGGTCACGAATCCGAGCGCGAGCTGGATCATCGTCAGGCCGGCCTCGTCGGCGACCTCGGCCAGCCGCTCGACGGCGTCGAGCCTGGCCCGGTTGGCGGGAATGGCGGTGTCGAAGCGCTGTGGCATGATCCTTGAGCGACTGGTGGTGACTCCCCGGCCCTCGCGGATCGCGCCCGACAGCCAGCCCGAGGCCAACGGGCTCCACACCAGCACACCGAGCCCGTACTGCTCGGTCACGGGCAGCACATGGGTCTCGATACCGCGTTGCAGGATCGAGTAGCTGGGCTGTTCGGTGACATAACGGCTCAGGTGATGCTCACGGGCGGCCCACTGGGCCTGCACGATGCGGTACGCGGGGAACGTCGAGGAGCCGAAGTAGCGGATCTTTCCCGCGCGTTGCAGGTCCGTCAGCGCCGACAGCGTCTCCTCGTCGCTGGTGCGCGGGTCCCAGCGGTGGATCTGGTAGAGATCGACATAGTCGACACCGAGCCGGCGCAGGCTGTTGTCCAGCTCGGCGACCAGCCAGCGGCGCGAGCTGCCCTGGTGGTTGCGCTCGTCGCCCATCGGCATGTTCGCCTTCGTGGCCAGCACGATGTCGTCGCGGCGGCCCGCGATGGCTTTGCCGACCATCTCTTCCGACTCGCCGTCGCTGTACATGTCGGCGGTGTCGATGACGTTGATCCCGCCTTCGAGAGCGGCGTCGACGATGGCGGTGGCCTCGTCCTGGGTGGTGCGCCCGATCGTGCCGAAGTTCATCGCGCCGAGCGAGAGTGAGCTGACCTGCACACCGGTGCGGCCCAAGGTGCGGTACTGCATGACCGTATTCCTCCATGCGTGGTTTGGTCGTCGGGCCCCGGCTCTGGCATCATGAGCAAACGGAACCTCGTTCCGTTAACGATACGGAACGTTGTTCCGTTTGGCTAGTCCGGGTGGCGAAGGGAGCGGCGCGGTGAACGGCGGCGACGAGGGCGCAGGGCGCGCGGCCCGGTCCAGGCGGGCGGACGCCCGGCGTAACGAGGAGACTCTGCTCGACGCGGCTGCCGAGGTCTTCGTCACCTCCGGCGTGGAGGCGCCGGTACGCGACATCGCGGCCAAGGCCGGCGTCGGCGTGGGCACGATCTACCGCCACTTCCCGACGCGCGCGGACCTCATCATCGCCGTCTACCGGCACCAGGTCGAAGCCTGCGCCGAGGCCGGTCCTGCCCTGCTGGCGAGCAGCGCGACTCCGCACGCCGCACTGGCGCGCTGGATCGATCTCTTCGTCGATTTCCTGGTCACCAAGCACGGACTCGCCGCCGTGCTCCAGTCCGGCGACACCGGCTTCGACACGCTGCACGCCTATTTCCTCGACCGCCTCGTGCCCGTGTGCGCCCAACTGCTCGACGCCGCGGTCGCCGCCGGTGAAATCCGCTCCGACGTGGATGCCCTCGTACTCATGCACGGCGTCGGGAACCTCTGCATCGGCGCCGAGCGCGACACTCGCTACGACGCGCGCCGCATGGTCGAACTGCTGATCGCGGGACTGCGTCAACCGCATTTGACCTGATGCTCGAACGGCGGCCCGATACGGCTACCGCGGGTGCACGGCGTAGGTCAGGTGCGTCACCCGCGACGACGGCTCCGAACGGACCGGCTCCAGCGCGATTCTGGACGCGTCCACGCCGTCGAACAGGCGGGTGCCGGCGTCCAGCCGGTCGAAACTCTCGTTCCAGAACCGCTCGAATCCGCCGGCCCACTCGTGGACCGGCCGCAGCCCGCGGGCGTCCAGGCCGTAGAGGCGCTGCTTGCCCGCCCCGCGGACCCGCACCAGCCCCACCTCCCGGAGCACCCGCAGATGCTTGGACGCCTGCGGCTGGCTCATCCCCAGCTCCTGGGCCAGGTCGGTCACCGGCCGCTCACCCGCCCGCAGCAGCACCAGGATGTTCCGGCGCTGCGGCTCGGCGATCGCGTTGAACGCGTCCGACGTCGTCGCTGCTCGTGCCATGGCAGCCATCGTATTCCCATATCGGAATACGTCAAGCCGACTGGGCGCCGACCTCGTCAAACCGATTGACGGTGGCCGCATAATCTCTGTCATGGGGACGGACATCAGCGGCTTTGTCGAGTGCCGGGCATGGCACCTCCACGAGGAGGGCGAGGACTCGGTCTGGCGAGCCGCCATCGACCTTTTCTTTCTCAACATCGACAAGGACTACGACGCGTTCGGCTGTCTCTTCGGAGTCCGTAACTACGCCAACTTCCGGCCGCTGGCCGCGGATCGTGGGCTTCCGGCCGATGCGTCCGAGACCGTACGTGCTGAACTCGACCGGTTCGCCCACCACAGCACCACCTGGATCACCTGGGCCGAGCTGAAGGGAGTCGACTGGGACGAGCCGGCCGAGAAGGCCGACAACCGACTCCATCAATACCGGCAGACCGCGCATGGGCTCAGGCTGGTGGGGAAGGCCGCCTGGAGCCCTCGGTTCGCTCAAGCCGTCGGCCTCCCTGAACAAGCGCGGGGCCAAGCTCAGGAGTGGCCCGAGGGAAGCGAATGGCTCATCGGCGACACCCTGTACAGATCCGTGAGGATCCGCCGCCGAGACGCCGTTCCGGAAACCGGTGAGTGGAAACCGGTCTGGACTGTCATGGAGGCGCTCGCCTCGCGGCATGGTGACGAGAACGTCCGACTCGTCGTCTGGTTCGACGACTGAGTGGACCTCACCCGGCATTCGCGCCTGGTCTGTTCAGGCGGTCAGCGCACGCGGTGGTCGCGCTCCTCCAGTCCCAACTCCCACGAGCCATCTATCAGCTGGTGGTTCATCAGAGAACTGCTCTTGACGTTGCCGATTCCCATCCAGCCGGATCCGCAGGCCACGACCGGGGTCGTGGCTCGCTCGTGCGCCGGGGTCAGTTGGCGGTGACGTGGGTGGTGCTGATGTAGGCGGTGAAGGAGGTGAAGGCGGCCGGGGCGATGGTGAAGACCGGGCCTTCGGGGATCTTCGAGTCGCGTACGGCTACGGCGGCGGGGCAGGCGGCGACCTCGACGCACTGGCCGCCGGTGTCGCCGCTGTGGCTCGACTTGCGCCAGGTGGCGCCAACCGGTGCACACTCGACGCAGTCTCCGCCGGTGCTGCTGCTGTAGCTCGACTTACGCCACTGTGCCCCGATCAGGTTCAGCTTGCTCTCCATAACGCTCCTCCATCACGCGGGCGATCAGTTCCGCCGAGTCTTTGACAGAGAGCGCGGCGGCCTGAAGGTGATGGTAACGGAGCGAACGGGCCCTGACAGCTTGAGGATCGGCCGTCGCATGCCCGGTCTCGTAGTTCTCGCTGTAGGCGATATCCGGGTCATCCTCGAAGCGGAGGATGTTGAAGGAGCCCGGAAGTCCAGCGTGCTCTCCGGCCGAGAGAGGCAGTATCTGGATCTGGACCCACCCCGTGTCCTTGAAGGACAGCAGATGCGCGAGTTGGTTCCGCATGACCTCACGCCCGCCGATCGGCCGCAACAGCACCGCCTCGTCCAGCACGACCCAGACGAGCGGCGGATTCTTCCGCTTCAGAGCCTGCTTGCGATTCATCCGCGCTGCGACCAGGTCTTCGAGGTTGTCCCTCCACTCGGTGGCCAGCACCGCCCGCGCGTACTCCTCCGTCTGGAGCAGTCCGTACACGACCTGCGTCTGGAAGGTGCAGATGTGCGCTGCCCTCGCTTCCATCTCCGCGTACGGCTGGAACCACGACGGCAGTTGGCTCTTCAGCACCAGCGGCAGCAGCCGCGTAAAGGTGCCTCCCGTGTTCAGCGCCGCGTCAACCGCCTCCGAGAACTGCCTCGTCGGCACCTTGTGTGTGGTTTCGATCTGGCCGATCAGGGAGCCGGTACAGAAGATGATGTCTCCGAGCTGCCTCTGATTGAGGCCGGCCGCTTCACGCAGTCGCCGTAGCTCGCTGCCGTAATAGGCAAGAGGTGAAGCGCTCGGATCCAGTTCGCGAGTGTTCGTCGTCACGCGAGTGTTCTTCAAGGGAGCCTCCAACGACACGAAGGGTTCTTGGTTGGTAGCCCACGGTAGTGGCTCGATTGCGCTCTTGGGCGTGAATCCGGGCGAACCGTGCAACGCGACCAGCCGTTGGAGACTCAGGACCGTAAGTGCCCACCCTGGCCTGTAGGTTGAGCTTGAGCTTTACTCTCGGTGATTATTCAGGTCCTGTCCGGGATACGGGCGCCCGTCCCGCTCACTCGGACGCGCGAGTCGCCCGCCCGTAGCTCCACCGTCAGAACGCCAGGTCGGCCCATGTCGTCGCCCTGGTGGAGAGTGAGCACCGACTCCTCGGGTACCAGGCCGAGTTCACGGGCGTACGCGCCGAACGCCGCCGCCGCGGCGCCGGTCGCCGGATCCTCCACGACACCGCCCACCGGGAACGGGTCACGGACATGGAAGACCGCCGCAGACTCACGCCAGACGAGCTGAAGGGTCGTCAGATCGGCTCGTCGCATCAAGGTTTCGAGCCGCTGGAAGTCGTACGAGAGGTCCGCCAGCCGTTCCCGGCTCGCCGCGGCGAGGACGAGGTGGCGCGCTCCCGCGAAGGCGATACGAGGCGGCAGGGCCGGGTCGAGATCACCGGTCGGCCAGCCGAGGGCGGCGAGCGCTTCCCGTACGTCCGGCTCGTCCGCGTCGGCGACGTACGGTACGACGCTGGTGAGCGTGGCCCGCGGCGCGCCGTCCTCGTCGGCGGGCGTGACCGTCACCGGTACGGTTCCGGCGCGCGTCGCGAAGACCAGGTCTCCGGGGCCCATACGCTCGGCCAGGGCGACGGCGGTGGCGATGGTGGCGTGCCCGCAGAACGGGACCTCCGCCTTGGGACTGAAGTAGCGGACGGTGAACGCGCGGCCCGGCTCGCCGAGGCCCTCCGGCGGCGCGGTCAGAAACGCGGTCTCGCTGTAGCCCACCTCCGCGGCGATCGCGAGCAGTTCGTCGTCCGCGAGCCCGGACGCGTCCAGCACGACACCGGCCGGGTTGCCGCCGTTGGGATCGGCGGAGAAGGCGGTGTACCGGAGGACCTCGGCGGGCTCCGTACGGCGGTCGGGCGCGGGGGCTGGGTGCTGGCTCATACCTGCGCCAACGGCTCAGACGCCCGGACGCGTTCCCGGGGCCCAGCTCGGCGGGTCCGTCCGGCTGCCGGTCCGTCCGGGGGTGCCGGTCCGTACCGTACGGCTGGAGGATCGTCCTCGATCGCCGGACGGGCTGTTTCAGCCTCTCCCCACGTACGGCATCGTCGTCGCCATCACCGTCGCGAACTGGACGTTCGCCTCCAGCGGCAGTTCCGCCATGTGCAGGACCGTCGTGGCCACATCCGATACGTCCATGACCGGCTCCACCGCGAGTTCGCCGTTCGCCTGCTTCACGCCTCGCCGCATCCGTTCCGTCATATCGGTCGCCGCGTTGCCGATGTCGATCTGGCCGCAGGCGATGCGGTACCGACGGCCGTCCAGGGAGAGCGACTTGGTGAGGCCGGTCATGGCGTGCTTCGTGGCGGTGTACGCGACGGAGTCGGGCCGTGGCGCGTGCGCGGAGACCGAGCCGTTGTTGATGATCCGGCCGCCCTGCGGGTTCTGGGCCTTCATCAGCCGGAATGCCGCCTGCGCGCAGAGGAACGCGCCGGTGAGGTTCGTGTCCACGACCTTCTGCCAGGCCGACAGCGGCAGATCCTCCAGTGCGATGCCGCCAGGCCCGAAGGTGCCCGCGTTGTTGAAGAGGAGGTCGAGCCGTCCGTAGCGCTCGTGCACGGCGGCGAACAGGGCGTCCACGTCGGCAGGTTGGGACACGTCCGTACGTACGGTCAGTACGTGGCTGTCGTCCGGTGCGTCGTCCGGTGCGTCGCCTGCCGGTGCGTCGGCCGGCCCCGCGCCGCCGCGGGCGGCGCTCA
>NZ_FMDK01000965.1 GCF_900091995.1 Streptomyces sp. MnatMP-M17 | reverse complement strand
GGCCCGTGGACGGAACTTCCGTCCACGGGCCGCCTGTACGCCGTTCTGCCGGACTCCCGGAGGCGGGAGCTGCCCTGGGTGGCCATGTTCTCCCGAGCTGCCACGAAGTGACAAGTAACTCAGCGTGTCGTTAGGGCCTTGGTTTCCAGCGGGGTTCAGGAACTTCGGGGCCGGTGAGGGCGGCGAAGTCGGCGTGAGCCTGCTCGACGGCTTCGGGATACGCCTCGCGCTTGGCGTGTTCGGCGAGCGCCCGGTAGATACTGGCGGCAGAGGGGCTCTGTCCCTGCGACCGCGCCGCCGCGCGAGCGGCAGGGCGAGCCGGGCTGCGCGCCACACTTCGGACAGGCGTGCAGTTCGACGTCGTCGGCGTCCGACCGGTTGGTTGGGGAGGGCTGCTGCGGGTCCGTAATGAGCTCGGATTTTCGCACAATGCAAGTCTCAGAAGGGGGTCCGTCCCGCTTTTGAGTGAGAACGGTTTCTGAGAGCGAATCCGGGATCGGTAGGGGTCCGGCGGCGCGTGATTGATCTTGCTCGCGCAAAGGAACATTTGCGAGAATTGCCGTGCGTGACGATCGTTACGCACGGCGACATCACGGTAGGTGGCAGTCATGCGAAGGGGCGGGGAGCGGAACCAGCGCTACCGCTGATCACTCTTCCGATGTTCCTCGGCCAGGCCGTGCTGCTGCCGAGGAACAGGTGGGCTGCTGGTCCGGTGCCACGGTCGCCCGCAAAGTCCCGGCGAAGTGGAGATGGCTGAGCCTTGCGGGGCCGTTTGGTTGCTGCTTCGGGTGCGGCACCGAGGTGTGATGGACCGGGCCCGGGCCGAGGATGGACGTCAGAGGTGTGCCCATGAACTCTTTTGCCAGCGCAGCGCCGGTGCGCCATTTGGTGGCCGCCGTCTCCGCGCATCTGGAGCCGTTCCTCCTCGCGGTCACGGCGGCGGCTTTGACGACTGGCGGTGTGGCCTGGGTCGCCGGTGCCGACGGTCTCGCGGATCTGCTGTGGGGCCTGGGGACTGTGTTCGCCATCGTTCCGGCGGTGGGGTGGGTCGTGGCTGCGTTGCGGCGTGGCCATGCGGGGGTGGATCTGATTGCGGTTCTGGCTCTCGGCGGCACCCTGGGTGTGCGCGAGTACCTGGCCGGCGCGCTGATCGCTCTGATGCTAGCCACCGGCCGCACTCTCGAAGCCGCGGCCCAGCGGCGGGCCTCCCACGATGTGCGGGCCCTTGTGGAACGCGTGCCCCGTACGGCGCGGCGCCACACCGATGTCGGAGTGCGCATGGTGCCGCTTGCCGAGGTGGAAATCGGTGACCTGCTCGTGGTGGGTCCGGGAGAAGTGGTCCCGGTTGACGGCCATGTGGAGAGCGCCCTCGCCGTGTTGGACGAGTCGGTGCTCACCGGGGAGTCTTTGCAGGTCGAGCGTGCGAAGGACGAAGCAGTACGCAGCGGGGTGGTCAACGCCGGCGGCGCCTTCGACCTGAGGGCCACCGCAACTGAGCAGGACAGCGCCTATGCCGAGATTGTGAGGCTGGCCCGGCAGGCCGGCGCGGAATCGGCTCCCGTGGTCCGCCTGGCCGACTGGTATGCGGCCTGGTTCCTGCCCCTGTCCCTGGCGGTGGCCGGGCTGGCCTGGCTCCTGAGCGGCTCCGCGGTCCGGGCAGTGGCGGTCCTGGTGGTCGCCACGCCGTGCCCGCTGCTGCTGGCCGCGCCGGTCGCGATCGTCTCCGGCCTGTCTCGCGCCTCACGGCTGGGTGTGGTGGTCCGCGGCGGTGGTGCTCTGGAGAACCTTGGCCGGGCCCGCACCCTGCTGCTGGACAAGACCGGCACTCTCACCGGCGGCTGTCCTCGCGTCCTTGACGTCGCTGCTGCACCAGGGTGGAAGCCGGCGCAGGTGCTGTGCCTGGCGGCGGCGCTCGACCAGTACTCGCCGCACGTGCTGGCCCACGCCATCGTCGACGCCGCCCGGGAGCGCGGACTGGCACTGCCCGTCGTGGAGGACGTCACTGAGGAGCCCGGCCGGGGTGCCTCGGGAACCGTGGACGGGCAGCGGGCGTCCGTCGGCCGGATCGACACCGCGGACGCCGTGCCGTCCTGGGCCAGAGCGGTGGACAACCGCGCGCTGCTCGACGGTGCGGCCGTCGCCTGGCTGACCGTCGCCGGGCACGTGGTCGGCGCTGTCCTTCTACGCGATCCCATTCGTTCCGACGCCCCCAGGACTCTGCGCCACCTGCGGACGGCGGGTATCGAGCGGATCTTGATGCTCACGGGTGACCGTGCCGAGCCCGCGCACGAAGTCGCTGCCGTTCTCGGTCTCGACGGCGTATGGGCCGAGCTCAGCCCCGCGGACAAGGTCGCCGCGGTCCGCGCCGAACGCGAGCGCGCCGTAACCGTCATGGTCGGCGATGGTGTCAACGACGCCCCCGCGCTCGCCGTGGCGGACATCGGGGTGGCCATGGGCGCCCGCGGCTCCACCGCTTCCTCCGAGGCCGCTGACATCGTCCTGACCACCGATCGTGTGGACCGCCTCGCCGATGCGGTCGCCATCGCCGGACGCGCCCGGCGCATCGCCGTGCAGAGCGCGCTGGGCGGCATGCTGATGTCGCTCGCTGCCATGGCCGCGGCCGCCGTCGGCCTGCTTCCGCCCGCCGCCGGTGCCCTGCTCCAGGAGGGCATCGACGTCGTGGTCATCCTCAACGCCCTGCGGGCCCTGCGTGTCGACCGGGCGATGCGACCGGCTCTCACCCCGGCCGCCGAAGTGCTCATCCGCCGTTTCGCGGGCGAGCACGATGATCTGCGGGATGTCGTCGAGGCGGTACGCGCTGCCGCCGACCGCCTATCCGACAGCTCCGGTCCTCAGGCCCTGGCGGCCGTCGAGGAAACATACCGGCTGCTGACCGAGCGGCTTCTGCCGCACGAGTACGCCGAGGAGCACCAGCTCTACCCCGCGCTCGCTCCCACGCTCGGCGGCCCCGAGGCCACCGCCACCATGAGCCGTGCCCATACCGAGATCGAGCGTCTTTCCCGGCGCGTCGCCACGCACCTGCGCCTGGCCCACGCCCGCGGCGGCCTGGACGCCGATCAGCTCGACGATCTGCGTTCCTGTCTCTACGGACTGCACACCGTCCTGCGCCTGCATTTCTCCCAGGAAGAGGAGAACTACTTCTCCTTGGCTCCGTGAGACGAAGACGTCTGCGGGGACTGACCGCTCAGCCGGGCTCATTTCCGGTCGGCAGGACTCACGGCCCATCCGGAGCCTGAGGACTCGGCAGGTGCGACGGCAATGTTGCACCTTGGACAATGCTCCATACACGCGCCCCTCCTGCGCGCGGACGGATCTGCCGCATAATCTCTGAAAAAGCAGATATCTGGGCGAATGTTCCCTTGTGTGCCTGTCGGAGGAGACCCCTGTGGATGTTGGGCTGATCAACGGCCTTCCCGGCCACCCCCTCTTCGTTCACGGGGCAGTGGTGCTGGTCCCGCTGACGGCGTTGGTGCTCGTGGTCTGTGGGCTGTGGTCTTCGGCGGCGCGCAGGGTCGGCTGGGTGCTGCCGGTGATGGGGCTGGTCACTCTTGTCCTGGTGGTGCTGACCACCGAATCCGGCGAGTGGCTGGAGGAGCGGGTACGGGAGAGTGCACTGGTGGAAGAGCACTCCGAGATGGGATCCGGTCTCACTCCATGGGCGATCGCCCTGTTCGTGCTGACGGTCGCCGCCTGGCTGCTCGGCCGCGCCGGCTCTCGCCGGGAACGCGACCGCCGCGGCGAGGCCGGCAGCCCCGCTGGGCACGGGACTGCGGCCGTGGCCCGGCTGACCTCTTCGCTTTTCGTGCGCGTCGTAGTGCTGGTGATCGCCTTGGTCGTGGCCGTCGGCGCGGTCATCCAGGTGTACCGGATCGCTGACTCGGGTGCAAAGGCTGCCTGGGAGGGCCGCTTCTCAACGAGCCGGTCGGGCGCCGGGCGGTGACACGGCAGCAGCGACGTCACAGGCAGTCCGGCCGACCTGGGTGAGGCGTCGGCCGGACTGCCTCGCGTGATGCGGGCGGCTGGTCTCCGGGTGCGGCCAGGGCGGTCAGCGCAGCTGGTCGAGTGCCTTCTGGAAGGCGGCTGCGTGCTTGGCCTCGTCGGCGGCGGTGTTGCGCCAGTAGCGGGCGGCGGCGGTGTCGCCGACGGCGGTGGCGCGCTTGACGAACCCCGGGTACACGGTGGTCGCTTCGTTGTGCTCCCCGGTGATGGCGGTGCGCAGGTTCTCCCTCAGGTTCTCCGGTTCCTCCTGCTTGCCCAGCGGCGAGACCTTGATCCACGGCTCGCCGTGCCGGCGCACGATGTCCACCCCGCCGGTGGTGCCCAGTTCCAGCGCCGTGTCGAAGCGGGTCAGCACCTCCCTCAGCCGCTTCTGGAGGGCCCCGATGAACTTCTCCGGGTCCTGCGGCTGGCGGATCGCGTCGTAGTGCACATCGCGGTTTCCGAGCCCACCAGCCGGGCGATACGCCCGGGCGTCGGCGGCTCCAGCCGGTCGTTGCGGCAGCGGGCCACCACCGCCTTCGC
>NZ_FMDK01000967.1 GCF_900091995.1 Streptomyces sp. MnatMP-M17 | reverse complement strand
GGGCCGCCCCGGGCGCCGGGGCGGCCCGCCGCCGGGCTCTGGTCCGAATTTCGATAGTGTGCAAATCTTCGAAGCTGATGGGAAGCAGCGCCGCTCCCTTCGTCACCAGAGGAGTACTCACGTGCGCACGCTCAAGCACCCCACACGCGAAGAGATCCAGCTCACGGACGTGTTCCACGCGCTGAGCGACCCGACGCGCCTGGCCATCGTCCGTGGCCTGGACGGTGTCACCGAGCAGTCGTGCAGCAGCCTCAACATCCCGCTGTCCAAGTCCACGCTCTCCCACCACCTCAAGGTCCTGCGCGACTCCGGCGTCACCCACACCCGCGCCGAAGGCACCCACCGCCTGATGTCCCTCCGCCGCCAGGACCTCGAAGCCCGCTTCCCGGGCCTCCTGGACGTGGTCCTCCGGACGGAGCCGGTGGCCGCGGCATAGTGGGCGTGGCCTAGGTGTGGCGTGGCCTAGGTGTACTGACTCGCGGGTTCGTTGACGCGGGTGACGGGCGCGGTTCCGAGGATCCGTGCTGTACCGGCCGCGATGACGCAGAAGGCCACGGGCAGGAAGAACGTGACGTTCAGCGGGATGAAGTGGGTGAGCGGTCCGATGATGGCCGGGCCGGCGAGCATGCCGAGATAGCCGAGGCCGGCGACGCGGGAGACATTGGTTCCGGCGGAGTCCTGGTCGGCGTGGCCCGCCGCGCTGAAGAGCTGAGGTACGCAGCCGGAGAGGCCGATGCCGAAGACCGTCCAGCCGGCCAGGGTCAGCGGGATCCACGGCGAGAGCGCCACCGCCGTGAGTCCGATCGCGCCCAGGGCGGCGCCGTACCGTACGACGGCCACCGGCCCGAAGCGGGCCGCCACCCGGTCCGTGAGCAGACGTCCTACGGTCATGGCCGTGGAAAAGGCGCCGTAGGCGAAGGCGGCGGTGGCGGCGGGCGCGTCGAGGACGTCACGCATCGCCAGCACGCTCCAGTCGTTGGCGACTCCTTCGGAGAGCATCAGCATCAGGGCGAGCGCGGCCAGGGCCCAGATACGTGGAGGTGTGCGGCGTCGGGCGGTTGGGGCCTGTGAGGCCTGCGTGGCTTGTGAGCCCGCTACCTGCTGATCTGCTGCCTTCTGGCCGTCCGCCACCGCCGGCCGCAGCAGTGCAGGCGCCGCCAGCGCCGTGACCGCCACGCCGAACACGCTCACCAGCGCCAGCGTCGTCGCCGGGCTCCACTCCCAGCTCAGCGTCCGCGCGCCGACCAGCGCCGCGAGCACTCCGCCCACCGAGAAGAAGGCGTGGAAGGCGGACATCACGGGCCGCCGGTAGCCGCGCTCGACCTGGACGGCGTGCGTGTTCATGCTGACGTCCAGACAGCCGTTGCCGAAGCCGAGCACCAGCAGCGCCGCGCCCAGAGTCCAGCCGTTGGCGGCCAGTCCCGGCAGCACCACCGCCGCGCTGCACAGCGCCGCGCTCACCGGCACCACCTTGCGGGCGCCGAACCGGTCGGTGAGCGGCCCGACGAGCTGCATCCCGGCGAAGGCACCGCCGCCGAGCAGCAGCAGGAGCCAGCCGAGCACGGCATGGCTGATACCGGCCCGGTGCTCCACGACCGGGATATGGACGACCCACATGCCGAGGACGAAGCCGTTCAGGGTGAAGAAGCCGAAGGTGGCCAGCCGGGCGGCGCGCAGCGATCTCTCGGTGCCGGTTTTCTCCATGCCGGCGAACATAACAAACATGGTTGATGTTCGGAAGATTGCCTATCGCACATCCATTGTGTTCAATGATTCAATGGCAGGCATGGCGAGCACAGGGAGCACAGATCGACTGCGGCGGATCACCGATGCCGTACGCGGGAGCGGACAGCTGAGCGTGGCCGAACTGGCGGAGCTGACCGGCGCCTCGGAGATGACCGTCCGCCGGGATCTGGAGGTCCTCAGCGACCAGGGCGTCCTGGAGCGCTACCGCGGCGGCGCCAGAAGCCTGCTGCTCCGCGGCGAGGAGCCGCCCTTCGCGCTGCGGGCCCAGGAGGGAACGGAGGCCAAGCGCCGTATCGCCGCCGCCGTCGCCGAACTGATCGCCGACGGCGAGTCGGTCGTCGTCGACAGCGGCACCACCTGCCTGGAGGTGGCCCGCGCCCTGGAGGACCGCCGGCTGACCGTCATGCCGCTCTCTCTCCACGCCGCCAACGCGCTGACCGGCGCGCCTCGACTGAAATTGCTGCTGCCCGGCGGCGAACCGCGTTCGGGTGAACTCGCCCTGACCGGTCCGCTCACGGAGGCCTCACTCGCCGCGCTGCGTTTCGACACCGCCGTCATCGGCTGCTGCGGACTGACCGCCAAGGACGGGCTGACCTCGTACGACCTCTCCGACGCGGCCGTCAAACGCGCCGCGATCGCCTCGGCGCGACGCGTCATCGCCGTGGCGGACGCCGCCAAGTTCTCCCGTACCGCGCTCGCCTTCGTCGCACCGGTCTCCGCGCTCCACGCCGTCGTGACCGACGAGACGGCTCCGGACGAGGAGACGGGCGCGATGGCCGCGGCGGGCGTGACCGTACGCAAGGTGTGATCTCCTCGGGTGGTGGCGGGACGGGCCTACACATGACAATGAGTGCGTGCCGGCAGGCCCGATCCGGGCGGCCGTCATACACGGCGGGCGGCTGTTCGTATGCCCGCCGTCGGTCGACCGATCGAGGAGCGACATGGCTGGACAGTTCGAGGCAACCACGGAGATCGACCGGCCCGTCGAGGAGGTGTTCGCCTTCCTCGCCGCAGGCACGAACGACCCGACGTTCAGCCCCAGGGTGCAGGCGATCGAGAAGGTCCCGGACGGGCCCACCGAGGTCGGCACGGTCTTCCGCAGCACGGTCAAGGACGCGGGAATGACCACCAGGCGCGAGATCCGGATCACCGAGCTGGAGGCGCCCGGCAAGATCCGCTGGGCCGAGACGTCCAAGAACTCCGTCACCTCGGCCGAGGGCGGCTACGACCTGGAGAGCGTCGGCGAGGGCAGGACCCGGGTGCGGATCTTCAATGTCCTCGAAGGGCACGGCATCGGCAAGCTGCTCGTCGGTATCGCCCTGAGCGCCGCCCGGAAGGACGCGCCGGCCTTCGGCGAGCGGATCAAGAAGGCCGTCGAAGCGTCCTGAGCGGAGCTCCCGGACCACGGGCCCCGGACCACGGGTGGGCCCCGGGCGGCGGTGTCCACTGCCGCCCGGGGCC
>NZ_FMDK01000969.1 GCF_900091995.1 Streptomyces sp. MnatMP-M17 | reverse complement strand
CACTCCCGCCACCCCGGCGAAAGACCAGGTCAGACAGCGAAATCCTGCTGGAGTACTAGGCCCCTACGCGCTCGGCGCCCTCCGGCCACACCACGTCGACTGGGATGCCTGCGGCGCGGGCGTCGAGGACCACGTCGGCTGTGCCGCCGCCCTTGCCGCCTGGGGGTTGGCCGTTCCAGACGGCGACCAACCGGTTGGCGCGGTCCAGGAGTACGCGGTTGGCTGCCTCGTATGCCTCTCTGCCGGCCGTTTCGAAGGGCATGGTCAGTACTTCGTCGGCGGCCTCAATGAGCTCGTCGAAGAGGGGAGCGTGCTGCGGCCTGACCTTTGTCTGCCGGTAGTCCTGGGAGGGGATCACCGCTACGAGACGGCCGCCAGCTGCGAGTACGGCTTCGGCGAAGAGGCTGTCCGATCCGGCGGCGATGCAGGAGACCCCGACCAGATCCGGGCCGCTGTATCCGGCGAGCAGGTCTCGCAGAGCGTCGCGGACCAAGGGGACCGATGCGTCTGTTAGATCCATGTGGCCCGTTACGGCAAGAGTCGTCACAGCGGCTTCTTCCTCTTTCTCAAGCGGGTTCATCAGTCGGCGAGTTGTTCGCGGAGTCTGGCCCGAGCTTCCCGGACCGGGCGGGACGCGCCATGTCCGACGGTGTACGAGTAGAGCCACGCCATGCCTTCCCGTACGCGTCCGGACTGCACCCGCTCGGCGACGTCCAGCGCGGCGTGGGTCTCCTGGCATCCGGCGGTCAGGTCGCCGCCGAGGAAGTAGACCTCCGCGAGACCGAGTCGGTCGAGGGCGTTGCTGCGGCCCGCTTCCGGGCCGCGCTGGGCGAGGGCCTGCCGGATCTCCTCGCCCGCGCGGTTGGCGTGTGAACGGGGGTCCTGCCGGGCGAGTTCCAGCAGTCGGCCGCCGGTGGTGCCGGCGAGTTCGGCTTCGTCGAAGTAGGCGATCCAGTGTGGCTCTGTCTGCTCAGGAGCGGCCTCGCTCAGGTCCTGTCGCGCCTGTTCGGTCGCCCGGGTGAACGCCGAGGTGCGCCCGAGGGCGGCCAGTGCCCATGCCTCCCGGGTACGAAGCATCGCGCGTACCCGGGGCCCGGCTACGTCCCGGGCGCCGTCCTGGGCGAGGCGAACGAGTTCGAGTGCGTCCTGCGGTCGGTTGCTGTAGAGCATCTGACGGGCCATGCCCGCCAGCACGTTGGCGCCCCACAGACGGTCGCCGCCCGCGTGTGCGGCCCGCAGGGACAGCCGGTAGTAGTCCTGGGCCCGCCGTTGCAGGCCGCTGTCCCACGCCATGGTGGCCGCCGTCCCGGCAAGATGGGCGAGCACCCGGTAGAGCCGTACCTCGACCGCTGGGGCCTGGTGCTCGTCCAGTACGGTCGCGACTTCCGAAAGCTGACCAAGGACTGCTCGGCGGCGCAGTCCGCCGCCGTAGCGATGGTCCCATGCGCGAAACGCTTTCGCGGTCTCCTCCAACTGCTCGACGTCCCGCAGGCCCAGACGCCCTGGGCGGGTGCGCCGTCGGCCTTCCTCGCCTGGGTGCATCCACCCTTCCAGGCTGTTGAGGAGTGGGGCGCCGGACATGGCCGTGGCTGCGAGGGCACGGGCCAACGCTCGCCGGTCCATGGTCAGATCGGCTCGGGTGAGCCGGTCGGCGAGTTCGATCGTGGTGTGGGTCTGCCAAGGGCTGTCCATACGCACAGGCACCTCCGCCGTCTCCGCTGGGGGCGGGGCCTCGGTCTCCCATGGACGCGGGGCGAGGCCGATGAAGTCGCCGGGAACGCGCAGTCCGTCGGCGATGCGCGCCAGCACCTCGTACGAGGTGACCTGCGTGCTGCCGGACATGATGGTGGACACCTTGCCGGGCGTGAGACCACAGGCGATCGCGATCTGATTCTGGGACAGCCCGGCGTACTGCTTGATGATCCGGAAAGCGTCGGCGAAGTCGTGCTCACGCAGGGCTCGTTGCACGTCGGCCCTGGTGAGGACAGTGGGCGGGATCTGAACAGTGGGCATGTGCGCTCCCGGCTGACTCGCTGGTGGCCGCCGTCGGCCGCCACCAGCGTATTACCGCCGCGGTAACACCTGCCGGTACTACTCCCGGATCTCCGGTCCGCCGAACCTGGATTGGTGACGAAACACATCCGAACCGATCGGCCCTCCAACCCCGAGTGCGACCCCGCCGGGCGTTACTGATTCTCTGAGTTGGGCCAGGAAGGTCGTGGACCATGCCCACCGACCAGTTCTCCAGACCAGTTGTCACCGTCAGCAAGGTGATGGCCATCCGGATTGGTGATGCGTCGCTCGTGGCGTGTGTCCGGCATGCCGTGCGGGAGGCGTTACGGGCCTGGGACCTGTCCGAACTGGCCGACACGGTCGTGCTGGTCGCGTCCGAACTGGTGGGTAACGCGTTGCGGCATGGGAAGACCACGGAGATTCCGGTGCGGTTGACGATCGACGGCCCGGACGTGGTGTTGGAGGTTGCCGACGACTCCGACGTCGAACCGTCGGTCGAGGCAGCGGGGGCGGAGGACGAAGACGGTCGCGGCCTCTTGCTAGTCGCCGCGCTAGCCGACGCGTGGGGCAGCGAACCACGCGACGGCGGGGGGAAGTTGGTCTGGGCCAGGTTCGCCGCCGACGTGGACGGGGCGACATAGGCGTCTGCGGCCTGTTGCCAGTGCTTCTGCTGGTTGTTGCTGGGGCTGCCCCCCGGCTTGTGCGTGGACGTATGTGGGACGAGGGCCGCATGGCGGCTCCTTCGCAGCCGGGCCGGGGCCGGCCGGAGTACGGAAGCGTGCACAGCCTGCGGCAGCGGCTGGCCATGGGCGGTCTGCTGTGCCAGATCTGCGGCAAGCCCGCCGACCGTAACCGCGACAGGGTGCTGTGGCTGCTGGCAGAGATCTCCTCGGGGCGCTCCGGATGACATCGATGTAGTCGGACAAGGAGTAAGGACTCTCTCCGTCTCGATAGGCGATGTGATCCTGTCGACCGGCTGGGCGGTGTTCAAGG
>NZ_FMDK01000971.1 GCF_900091995.1 Streptomyces sp. MnatMP-M17 | reverse complement strand
CCGTCGGCGGCCCGCCAGCCGGCGGGATCGACGGCTTCGAAGAGCTCTCGGGTCTCGGTGTGCCAGGACCAGCGCAGATTGCGGGCGAGGTCGCTGAGCGGTCGGAGTGGTGCGGGCAGGACAGGGCGGACGGTGAACCGACGGATTGCCTTCACGTGTTCCACCTTCGCAGGGACATACGAGCCGGAGCGGACGCACCACGGGTGTACGGTCCGCCGTCCCTCCGACGGTAGTCCCCGGGCGCCCTCCGCAACCACGGCGCATTCGCGCATTCGCGCCGGGCTCTCTACGCCCCAGTAGTTAACAGATCGCCGGATTGCCCACCCGAAGGGAGGGGGAAGGCTCATCCGGTACGCACCCGGTACGCACAGCTCAAACACCCGCTCATACGCGGTGTCCGTACGGCAAACGAGCGCGTTTCCACACGATTCCAGCGCTATTCGAGTGAACGCGGACAGGAGCGGCCATGCCCGCAGCCTCCCAGTCGTCTACCGAGCAGCTACAAAGAACATCCAAAACATCAAGAACCGGCAAAGATACGCAGCCGGCCGGCCCGACGCACCCGCCCTGCCTGTCACGCCCGCACAGCCCACAGGTGATCCAGTGAAACCGCTGATTGGTCGCATTCCCGTCCTGGACGTACAACCGCTCGTCGACTGCGGCAGACGCCCCGCGAAGGCGGTGAGCGGTGAGTCCTTCCAGGTCACCGCGACCGTCTTCCGCGAGGGCCATGACGCGGTCGCGGCCAATGTCGTCCTCCTGGATCCAGGTGGCCGCCCGGGCCCCTGGACCCCGATGCGTGAACTCGCTCCCGGCACCGACCGCTGGGGCGCCGAGGTCACCCCCACCGAGGAAGGCCGCTGGACCTACACCGTCGAGGCGTGGAGCGACCCGGTCGCCACCTGGCGCCACGCCGCCCGGATCAAGATCCCAGCGGCCACCGACGAGCACGACATCGCCCTTGTCCTCGCCGAGGGCGCGGAGCTGTACGAACGGGCCGCCGCCGGTGTGCCGAAGGCCGACGGCCGGGAGGCCGTGCTGGCCGCCGTCGAC
>NZ_FMDK01000974.1 GCF_900091995.1 Streptomyces sp. MnatMP-M17 | reverse complement strand
AACCGCCGAGCTCGGCCGACGCGGCGGGCTCAGCGGGCTCGGTCGGCTCGGCAGGCTCCGGCTCGGGCGTGGTCATCTCGCTGCCACGCTACTCGGCGACCTCCGCCGCCGTCGCGTCCCGGGCGATCCGCCCGAGGATCACTCCCGGGTTCCCGCCCGGCTCGACCGCCTTGCCGATGTTGTCCTTGATGTCCTGGCTGACGCCACCCCAGGACTTCTTCCCGGACGGATACAGCTCGGCGGTGGGCAGCACCTGCTGGAAGGTGCTCAGTTCCTTGTACGCCGAGTCCGCCGCCATCGCCTCGTTCGCGCTGTAGGTGACCGGCAGCAGGTCGTACTGCCCGACGAAGTCGAGGACGTTCTTGTCCTCGTACACATAGTCCAGGAACGCGCCGATCTCCTTGGCGTGGCCGTTCTGCTTGAAGGCCATCATCCAGTCGGCCACGCCCATCGACGGCTTGGGCTTGCCGTCGAAGCCGGGCAGCGGCAGCATCCCGACGTCGATGCCCGCCTTCCGCGCGTCGAGCAGCAGCGTCGGATGGCCGTTGAGCATACCGACCTGGCCGCTGGTGAACGCCTTGAAGGCAGTGGTCCTGTCGAGCTTCGCCGGAGCGATCGGTCCGGTCAGCCCGGCGCCGACGAGGTTCTTCTTGAGCCAGTTGAACGTGTTGATGTTCTGGTCCGAGTCGATGTCGTACGAGCCGTCGGCGTTGTTCAGATAACCGCCGCCGCCGGCCAGCAGCCACATCATGGTCTCGCCCTGCGCCTCCTCCGAGCCGAGCGGAAGCGCGATCGGAGTCGTCACGCCCGCCGCCTTGAGCGCCTCGGCGTCGGACTGGATGTCGTCCCAGCTCTTGGGCGCGCTCAGGCCGGACTGCTCGAAGAGCTTCTTGTTGTAGAAGAGCAGCCGGGCCGAGGCTATGAAGGGCAGCCCGTACTGGATGCGGTTGACCTTGCCGGCGTCGGCGAGCTGGGACAGGAAGTTCGCCTGCGTGGGCACGGAGAGGATCTGGTCCGCGGTGTAGAGCTTGTCCTGTTTGGCGTAGTCGGCGTAGGAGCCGATCTGCGCCAGGTCGGGAGCCTTGTCCTGCGCCACCATGTCCGCGACGTCCTTGTCGACGGTCTTCCACGAGCGGACATCGATATCGATCTTGATGCCCGGGTGCTCGGACTCGAAATTCCTGGCGAGCTCGGCCCAGTATTTGTCGGACCTGTCGGACGAGCCATTGCCGTAGTCGGCGGCGACAAGTCTGAGGGTGACGTCCCCAGAACCCGCCGTGCTGCCACAGCCGGCCAGCGCCATTGTCATGCCTAGTGCGGCCATGGCCGCCGTCGCTCCCCGAAAGCGCTGCTGCACAGCTCTGTTCCGCCTCTGTTCTTCAGTGTTCACGTACTGCGGTGTTCGCGTACTTCGGTGCTCGCGTCAGTGTTCGTTCTTCCGTTGCGTGAAGCCACGGTCCCGGTATGAATCTGTGATTTTCCACTATCCGGAGGTTTACGGTCCACGGAACGCCGGTTTCGCTTCGGCAACGTCTGTGCCAAGAGCTCATGAGGATCCGCCGTTTGTATGGACGCACAACAATCCAGGACAGTGGACTAGACCTTTCATGGGTCTACGGGCGAGACTGTCTCCGTGAGACACGTCATCGCCCTGGATGTGGGCGGCACAGGCATGAAAGCCGCCCTGGTCGGGGCGGACGGCGCGCTGCTGTACGAGGTGCGGCGGGCGACCGGCAGGGAGCGCGGACCCGACGCCGTCGTGGAGGGCATCCTCGGCTTCGCCGCCGAGCTGCGCGCGTACGGCGCCGAGCACTTCGGCGAGAGCGCCCTCGCGGCGGGAGTCGCCGTTCCCGGGATCGTCGACGCCGAGAACGGCATCGCGGTGTACGCGGCGAACCTCGGCTGGCGTGACGTACCGATGCGCGCGCTGCTCGCCGAGCGGCTCGGCGGCGTACCGGTCGCGCTCGGGCACGACGTACGCACCGGCGGTCTCGCCGAAGGGCGGCTCGGCGCCGGCCGTGGCGCGGACCGGTTCATGTTCATACCGCTGGGCACCGGAATCGCGGGCGCCATCGGCATCGGCGGGACGATCGAGGCGGGCGCGCACGGCTACGCGGGCGAGATCGGCCATGTCGTGGTCCGTCCCGACGGGCCCGAGTGCGGCTGCCGGCAGCGCGGCTGTCTGGAGACGCTCGCCTCGGCGGCGGCCGTGAGCCGCGCGTGGGCGGCGGCGAGCGGCGATCCGGAGGCGGACGCGGCCGACTGCGCGAAGGCCGTGGAGTCGGGCGATCCCGAGGCCGTACGGGTCTGGCTCGACGCGGTCGACGCGCTCGCCGCAGGTCTGGTCACCGCGCTGACGCTGCTCGATCCCCGGACGCTGATCATCGGTGGCGGACTCGCCGAGGCAGGGGAAACATTGTTCACACCGCTGCGGGCGGCGGTCGAGGAGCGCGTGACGTTCCAGAAGCTGCCCGAGATCGTGCCGGCGGCCCTCGGGGACACCGCCGGATGCCTGGGCGCGGGACTGCTGGCCTGGGACCTGGTGGCTCCGGCCGACGGGCCGGCCGCCGTCACCGGCTCGGGCGCCCCC
>NZ_FMDK01000989.1 GCF_900091995.1 Streptomyces sp. MnatMP-M17 | reverse complement strand
CCGGGGCCCGCCCGAGCCGACCGAGCCCGCTGAGCCCGCCGCGTCGGCCGAGCTCGGCGGTTCCGACGACGTACGCGGTCCTGGCGGGCTGTCCGAGCGGGACCGCGCCGTTCTCGCCGTCGAACGGCGTGGCTGGCCGGGGCCCGGCGCCAAGGAGCGGGCGATCAGGGAGCAGCTCGGTATCTCGCCGACCCGCTACTACCAGTTGCTGGGCGCGCTGCTGGACGATCCGCGCGCGGCGGAACACGATCCCGTGACGGTGAACAGACTGCGCCGGATCAGAGCGGCGAAACGAGAGCACCGCGAGGGCTGAGCTCCGTCGCCGGAGGTCTCAGGCCGACAGGGCCTGGCCGCGGGCCGCCCGGCGCTTTCGTTTCCGTCCGCCGGGCCGTCCGCGCGGATAAGGTCGGAGGCATGGGCAGCAACCCGTACTCCGTCTCCTTGCCGGAACCGACCACTCCCGCCGGCGCCGACGGCCTGGCCGCGCTTCTCGCCCGGCCCGGTGAAGCCGTCGTCGCCCTCGACTTCGACGGCACTCTCGCCGAGATCGTGCCCGATCCCGAACAGGCCCGCGCCCATCCGCGTGCCGTTCCCGCCCTGGCCGCGCTCGCGCCGCATGTCGCGTCCATCGCGGTGGTCACCGGCCGGCCGGCCGGAGTCGCGGTCCGGTACGGCGGCTTCGCCGGAGTGCCCGGCCTGGAGCATCTCGTGGTCCTCGGCCACTACGGCGCGGAGCGCTGGGACGCCGTCAGCGGCACCGTCCGTACGCCCGCTCCGCACGAGGGCGTCGCGGCCGTCCGCGCCGAACTCCCTGGATTCCTGGAGCGGTTCGACGCCTGGCGCGGCACCTGGATAGAGGAGAAGGGCCAGGCGGTCGCGGTTCACACCCGCCGCGCCACCGATCCCAGGGCCGCCTTCGAGGCCCTGCGCGAGCCGCTCGGCGAACTGGCCGCCCGCCACGGACTGATCGTGGAACCGGGACGCCTGGTCCTGGAACTGCGCCCGCCCGGCATGGACAAGGGCGTGGCGCTGCTGGAGTACGTCCGCGAGGTGGGCGCGGGGACCGTCCTCTACGCGGGAGACGACCTGGGCGACCTCCCGGCCTTCGCGGCGGTCGAGAAACTCCGCTCCGACGGCCACCCGGGCCTGCTGGTGTGCAGCGGCTCGGAAGTCCCCGAACTCGCCGAACGCTCCGACCTCCAACTCCCGGGCCCCGCCGCCCTGGCCGACTTCCTGGCGGCACTGGCCCGGGCGATGGACTGACGCCGCGGACTCCCGCCTCTCTCCTGGCCCGTGGGTCAGATCGCGCGCAGCGCTTCCAGTTGGTCCAGGAACCACTGCTGCGGAGGCAGGGCCGTGGCCGACGCGGTCAGGCGTTTGGCGCGTTCGGTGCGTTCGTCCGGTGGCATGGTCAGCGCCTCGTGGAGGGCCTTCGCCGTGGCGGTGATGTCGTACGGGTTCACCGGGAGGGCGTCCTCGCCCATCTCCTCGTACGCTCCCGCCTCCCGCGAGAGCACCAGCGCGCAGCCGCGCTCGGAGATGACGGGAATTTCCTTTGCGACCAGGTTCATACCGTCGCGGATCGGATTGACCAGGGCCACGTCCGCCAGCCGGTAGGCGGCCAGGGAGCGGGCGAAGTCGTCACGGACATGGAGGACGACCGGCGACCAGTCCTCCGTGCCGAACTCGGCGTTGATCGCGTCGGCCACCCGGCCGACCTCGGCGGTGTAGTCGCGGTAGACCGCCAGGTCCTGCCGGGACGGGTAGGCGAAGGCGACATGGACGACGCGCTCGCGCCACTGCGGATGGTCGGCCAGGAGCTGCCGGTAGGAGAGCAGTCCGCGGACGATGTTCTTGGACAGTTCCGTACGGTCCACCCGCGCGATCGTCTTGCGGTCGGTGCCTTCCGGGGTACGGCCGATCTGCTCGCGCAGGGTGACGATCCGTTCGTCCACATCCGGGCGGTGCGCGCGCTCGCGCAGGAAGTCCGCGTCCGTGCCCAGACCGTGCACACCGATCCTGGTGTTGCCCGTCCCGCCCAGCAGCTCCGTACAGCAGGCCGTGAAAGCGTCCGCCCACCGGTGCGTCAGAAAGGCCGCCCGGTCCGCGCCGAGGATGCCGCGCAGAAGCTGGCGGCCGATGTCGTCGGGCAGCAGCCGGTAGTAGTCCACCGGCGCCCAGGGCGTGTGCGAGAAGTGGCCGATCCGCAGATCGGGCCGGAGCGCCCGCAGTATCCCGGGCACCAGCGCCAGGTGGTAGTCCTGCACCAGCACCGCCGCGCCCTCCGCGGCCTCGTCCGCCAGCGCCTCCGCGAAGGCGCGGTTGTACGTCTCGTACGACGCCCACTGCGCGCGGAACTCCGGGCCGAAGGACGGCTCCAGCGGAGTCTGGTAGAGCAGGTGGTGGACGAACCAGAGCGTGGAGTTGGCGACGCCGTTGTACGCGTCCTCGTACACCTCCGGCGCGATTCCCAGCATCCGTACGCGCTGTCCGCCTGTGTCGGCCGGATCGAGCCGGCCGCCCGTACGCCGTACCGCCTCGCGGTCGCCGTCCCCGAGCGCCGCGCACACCCAAATCGCGTCCGCGTCCGGGCCGATGGCCGAGAGGCCGGACACCAGCCCGCCGCCGCCCCGCTTCGGCGCCAGCTCGCCGTCGTCGCGCACGCTGTACGAGACGGGACCGCGGTTGGACGCGACGAGGACCTGGGCCCGGGAGGACGGCTCGGTAACCATGTGCCGAAACCTAGCCCGTCGCGTAAACGCTCAAACGTACGGACGGTGTGGTCTGCGCCCGGACACGGCCCCACGCGTTCTAGCGGCGGCCACTAACGGCGGCCACTAACGGCGGCCACTAACGG
>NZ_FMDK01000976.1 GCF_900091995.1 Streptomyces sp. MnatMP-M17 | reverse complement strand
CCCCGCCGTACGAGCCGGTTGGCGGTGTTGTTGAGATGCCGGATCAGCGGCGCGAAGGCCGCGGTGAAGCCGCGCTGCGGTCCCGCCACCACCTTGGCGACGGCCAGCGGGCTGGAGATCGCCCAGTTCTTCGGCACCAGCTCACCGATGACCATCAGCACCACCGTGGACAGGGCGACACCGAGCAGGGTGGCGACGGTGGAGACACCGCCCTGCGGCAGGCCCGTGGCCTCCAGCGGGCCCTTCAGCAGCACGGCGAGGGACGGCTCCGCGAGCATCCCGATGACCAGGGAGGTCACCGTGATGCCGAGCTGGGCGCCGGAGAGCTGGAAGGTCAGCCGCCTGGCCGCCGCCAGCGCACCGGCGGCGCCACGCTCGCCCGCCGCGACGGCACGCTCCAGCTCGCCGCGCTCGACGGTGGTCAGGGAGAACTCGGCCGCGACGAACACCGCACAGGCGAGGGTGAGCGCGAGGGCGAGGAGCAGCAGAAGCACTTCGGTCACCGTGCCACCTCCGCCCCTGGGCTCGTCGGGACGGGAATGACACGGCTCGTACTGGGAGGCTCACCCATTGCGGGACCGCAGCTCCTTCTCGGATCAGATGGTGGGAACGGGGTGGGCACCCCGGTCCCTTCATAGTAAAGGAATCGCAAAGCTGTGCTGCCCGGTGGCCGGTACCGGCCACCGGACCGGTCATCGGAGGGCATCGAAGTCCGGACCCACGGTCAGTGTCACCACTCCCGGAGCGGCCTGTGCGTCCTCGCGCGCGACACCGCCCGGCAGCCGGGAGGCCAGCACCTCGGCCGCCGCACGGAGGCCTGGCGGATGAGTGACCGTGGTCCGTTTCGTGTGCTCGGGGGCGTTGCCGACGCCCGTGACGGTGAATCCTGCCGTACGCAGGGTGTCCGCGACCTTCGCGGCCCGGCCCGGAACGCCGGTGCCGTTGAGGACCTGGACCCGTACGGTATGGGCGTAGACCGGGTCCTTGGAGTCCGCCGTCAGCCGCTCCTTGTCGACCTCCTCGTCCTTGGCCAGCGCGGTGAACAAGTCGGCGGCCTGCGGATACTGCCAGACGACATTGGCCTTGTCGGTCGGCACATCGAGCTCGCGCACATAGTTCGGCACGGTCAGAAACGTCAGCCGGTCGCCGGGAATGCCCTTGATCTCGGAGGCGAGACCGGAGAGCGGCTTGATGCCCGCCAGCTCCTTGTCCGTGGTCAGCGACTCGGTGGCGGAGTCCAGAAAACCGTACAGCGCTTTCGGGCTGGTCAGTCTGGTCTGGGCCTTGGCGGCCAGGGCCTCCATGAACTCCTGCTGTCTGCCGATGCGTCCCAGGTCCGAGCTGTCCCCGATGCTGTAGCGCGTACGCACATAGCCGAGGGCCTTCTCGTCCTTGACGGTCTGGCAGCCGGCCTCCAGATCGAGATGGGCCTTGGTGTCGTGGATCGCCGCCTCCGGGCAGACCTCGATGCCGTCCAGCGCGTTGACCATGCCCTTGAAGCCCTGGAAGTCGACCGACATGAAGTGGTCGATACGCAGTCCGGTGTTCTGCTCCACCGTCTTGATGGTGCAGGCGGCGGCGCCGGCGATCTCGCCGCTCGTACCGCCAATGGCGAAGGCTTCGTTGATCTTGAAGTGGTGCGCTGCGGAGCGGCTGCCATTGCCTCGGTCGCAGGCGGGTATGGCCACCCAGGAGTCACGCGGGAGCGAGACCACCGTGGCCCATTTCCGGTTCGCGGCCAGATGCAGGACCATCAGTGTGTCCGACTGCATGGTGGTGAGGCCGCTGCCGTACTTCGCGTTGTCACCGGCCCGTGAGTCGGAGCCCACGACCAGGATGTTCTTGGAGCCGGGACTCGAATTGACCGGCCGCCCGCCGCCGACCTTGTTGTCGACGTCGGCGGAGTGGATATTGCCGTTGAGGTCCTGGTAGACCCAGGCCGCGGTACCCGCCACGGCGATCAGCCCGACGGCAAGGACCGCGCCGGACCAGACGGCTATTCGTCCGCGCCGCGTCAGTCTGGTACGGGGCGCGCCATGGGTGGCGCGCCGGTTCCCGCTCCCGTCGGGGCCACGCTGTTTCCCGGATTCCATCTCCACGCTGTTCCTCCGTCCCCCGTACCGGCCGGCCCACTGCCCACGGCCCGCCGTCCGGGCCCTCTCGGCCCGTCGGCCATGCCGGTCATCGCCCTGTGCGATTCGTGCACTCTACTTTCTCTACAGACGTGTAGAGAAAGCTGGGTGGTTGCCCGTGTGACGGGCTGCCGCCACCGCCGCGCCCTCGGGCCGCCAACTTCTACAGTGTTGTAGATTTACGTGGCGTCACCCGGGCCGGAAGGTCCGCCGGGCGTCCGGTGTGCCCGGTTCCGGGACGGATGAAGGGAAGCGATATGAGCGTCAACCTTGCCAAGGGCCAGCGGATCAGTCTGACCAAGTCCGGCGGAGGCGAACTCACCGTCATCCGGATGGGCCTGGGCTGGAAGTCCGCGCCGCGCAAGGGCTTCTTCGCCAGAATGACCGCGCGCGAGATCGACCTGGACGCCACGGCGCTTCTCTTCGCCGGCCAGCAGGCCGTCGATGTCGTCTACTTCCAGCATCTGATCAGCGACGACGGTTCCGTACGGCACACCGGCGACAACCGGGTCGGCGGTGCGGGACAGGGCGGCGACGACGAGTCGATCGTCGTGGACCTCCAGCGCGTTCCCGTCCATGTCGACCAGATCGTCTTCACGGTGAACTCCTTCACCGGGCAGACCTTCGAGGAGGTCGAGAACGCCTTCTGCCGACTGGTCGACGAGACCAACGGCCAGGAGCTGGCACGCCACACACTCACCGGAGGCGGGCGGCACACCGCCCAGATCATGGCCAAGGTGTACCGCTCGGACACCGGATGGCAGATGGCCGCCATCGGCAGCCCCGCCGAGGGCCGTACGTTCCAGGACCTCATCCCGGCCCTCGCGCCGCACCTCTAGCCACCGCACTTCTAGCCGATCCCGCACCTCTGGTGCCGATCACGGGCCGAGGCGTGCCGTCCCCACACGGCACGCCTCTCCGGCAGGTTCGGACCTGGTTCAGACTGGCAGCGCGCGGCCCAGGAAGTCCCTCATCAGCGCGGTGACCGCCGGGAGTTCGCTCTCCAGCAGGAAGTGCCCGCCGTCGAGCAGATGCACCTCGGCATCGGGCAGATCGCGCCGGAAGGCCCGTGCCCCGTCGGGCCCGAAGATCTCGTCGTTACGGCCCCAGACCGCGAGCAGCGGTACCTGCGTCGTACGGAAGTACTCCTGCACCTGCGGGTAGAGCGCGACATTCGTCGGATACTCGTTGAACAGCTTGAGCTGGACGTCCATACTGCCGGGACGGCTGACCAGCATATGGTCGTGCATCCAGGTGTCGGGGCTGACCAGACTCGTATCCGGCACCCCGTGCGTGTACTGCCACCGGATGCCCTCCAGGCTCAGCGCGCCACGCAGCGGAGCCGCCTTCTCCTCGGTCATGTCCTCCGCGTAGTCCCACAGCGGCTTCCAGAACGAGTCGACGAACCCTTCCGTATAGGCGTTGCCGTTCTGTGAGACGACCGCCGTGACCCGGGTGGCGTCGCGCAGCGCCAGCCGCCAGCCGACCGGCGCGCCGTAGTCCTGTACGTACAGGGCGCACCGCCGGATCCCGATCGTGTCGAGAAAGCCCTCCACGGCATCGGTCAGGGCGCCGAAGGTGTAGTCGAACCGCTCCACGGGCGGCATGGCGGAGTAGCCGAAGCCCAGCAGGTCCGGCGCGACCACGTGATAGCGATCGGCCAGCAGTGGGATGAGACCGCGGAACATGAACGAACTCGCGGGCGCGCCGTGGAGCAGTACGACCGCGGGCGCCGCGGCGTCCCCGGCCTCACGGTAGAAGACCGTTTGGCCGCCCACGTCAACGGTGCGATGGTGCACGACAGTCATGATCCAACCTCCTGGGCGCCGACGGCGGGACGGTCCTCGATCCGTTCACTGACGGGACTCGATCTGCTCGCTGAGGACGACGCTGCCAGACAACGGCCCACTCGGCACGGCGGGAGAGCGGGCGGAGCAGCGGGTGGAAGAACGGGCGGAGGGACGGGCGCGGGCGGTGGAAGTGGCCGCGCCGTGGGCGGTACGCCGGCGGCCCGGCGGATCAGATCTCCTCGGCCTCGATCTCGCGCTGGAGCCGCAGATGCGTGCGGTGCTCGTGGTAGAGCCGGCCCACCAGCGCGCTCCCGTAGACGACGAAGCCGACCCCGACGAGCCAGGACTGAAGTACCAGCACCGTGCCGAACGGACCGTAGGTGACGGCGTTCGCGGCGATCAGCGGCGAGAAGACCAGCCGGGAGAACACCCGCAGACCGAGCAGTCCCAGGGCGGTCGCGATGGCGCCCGGGATCAGGGCGCGCCAGCGGACCCGGCCCGCGAGAAGGAAGCGCTGGGACCACCAGAAGAACAGGAACGTCGCGATCAGATCGCCCACTGTGGAGAGAGTCAGTTCGATGACGGACTGGGAGGTGACGGACGTGTTGACGAAGACCATGAGGAAGAAGACCAGCATCGCGAGCCAGACGACATGGCGCCACATGGTGTGCCAGCGGGCCGTCGGCAGCTCCCAGGCCTTCTCGTAACCGGTCTGTACGGCCGAGCCGAAGGTCAGACCGAACGCGGCGAGCGCGGCGAGACCGAACGCCGTCGTACGCTGCAACGCCTGTCCCGGTCTGCTGAAGAGCTGCTGGATCTGCTCCTGCGACGACCCCGACACCCCGAGTCCCTGTCCCAGCCAGCGGGCGAAGCCCTGGCCGCTCGCCGGATCGGCCGCGGCGACCAGGACCAGCAGGGGCACCAGCGTCAGAAAGCCGAGCGCGGCGAAGCTCATGGCCCGGTGCATCAGCTCCATCTCACGGCCGCGGTTCCAGGCGAGTCCGGCGGGCGATGTGATGATCCTGCTGTACACGCGCTCCAGCCGGTGCCTGAGTTCGGCCGCACCGAGACGCTTTCGGGTCATGTGTCGTCTACTACCCCGGCGGGCGCCACGCTCTGTCCAGGGCCCCCGGATGGGGGTGTTCTCCGTGCTCTCTGTGCCCTCCGGTCATCCGTGCTCTCCGGTCATCCGTGTTCTCCGGTCATCCGCGCTCCTCCAGCGCCCAGACACGCTCGGCACGCAGCGGACCGCCACGGGCCAGCACACTGCCGTGGTCGACGGCGAGCGGCGCGAGCTGTGAGGCGTAGCACTGCACCGCCGCGCGCTTGGCCGCCCACTGCTCGTCGGAGAGATTCAGCTCGTACGCGACCTGGAGTACGAAACGGCTGTCGAGATCCTGGTAGGCCACTCCGAAGTCGACATCCTTGGCGAGCGCCGCGTCCGCCCCGGGCGTGCCCCACTCCGGCAGATGACCGGTGTACGGCAGATCGGCGTAGACAAGAGGGAGCGGTCTGCCGAGACCGGAGAGTATGTGCAGGGCACGGTCGCGCACCTTCGCGTGATCGGGCTGATTGGTGCTCAGCGGGATCAGCAGCCGGGTCTCGGGAGCGAGGGCCGTGAGATAGGTGTCGATCTCATGGAGCACGCCTCCGTCCTGGTAGGGACCGTCCGGATGTCCCAGCGGAACACATGCCGCACCGAGCAGCGCACAGGCCCGCGCGTCCTCCGCCCGCCGCGCGTGATGCGCCTCGCCCGCCGAGGAGAAACCGCACGTGCTGTCCCACCACGAGACGTCATGGCCGGGCGAGGGCGCTCCGCCGTGGACGGTGACGACGGTGACCGGCGAGCCGAGCGCCGGGATCAGACCAGCGAGGGACAGCACGGCGTCGTCGAAGTGCGGGGAGAGGATCACGGTGGCGGGCGGGGCCGCTGTCGGCCGGGACGTGGTCATACGGGAGTGCTCCTGTCGGTCGGTCTCGGTGCTGAGCTGCTGAGCTGGTGATGAGCCGCCGGCCGTGGACCGCCGGCGAACCGTACGTCGCGGAGGGCGGCGTCCCACTGGGCGTCGTCGCCCTGCCACCGCCCGGGAGCGGCGGCCACCGTGCCCCAGCCGATCCCGGGACCGAGCGCGTCCGCGTCCGGAGGCGGCGTACGGCGCAGCCAGAGCAGATCGAAGCGGTGCTCCGGATGCGCCGTCGCGATGACCAGCCGCAGCCGGCGCAGATCGGCCGCGGCGAGTTCGTCGAAGGCGTCGTGATGGATGTACAGCACCCGCGCGGACGAACCGGCGAGCGTACGCCAGCGGTCGGCCAGCGCGGCGAACTTGGCCCGGACGGAGCCGAGTTGGCCGTCGATGTCGCCACTGTTGAGCGTGGTGCCCGAGGAGGGACGGAAGTCGTGGAAGAACCGGATGTCGGAGCCGCGGTCCAGCGCGCAGAGTCCGTCGCTGAACGGTTCGACCAGGCCGGGCCGCAGGACGTTGGTGAAGTCGGTGGCGATGGTCTCCACGACGGACTCGAAGTCGAGATCGAGCCAGTCGAAGAAGTGCGCGCGGTCGTCGCCGGTGATACGGCGGATCTGATAGGTGGATTCGCAGTGGTAGCCGAGACCGACGAGCCGGTCGTACATATCCGCTCTCCCGGGAGGTCAGTCAGTTGGTCAGCCGGCCGTGCGCCGCAGCAGCACTCCCACACTGCCGCGCTTGCT
Organism: Streptomyces sp. MnatMP-M17; assembly: GCF_900091995.1. Classification (GTDB taxonomy): domain Bacteria; phylum Actinomycetota; class Actinomycetes; order Streptomycetales; family Streptomycetaceae; genus Streptomyces. Next base: position 2,363 of record NZ_FMDK01000976.1, on the reverse strand, counting down.
CAGATAGGCGCGTCCCGCGCAGACGGTCTCGACCTGCGGAGGTACCAGCACTGTTTCCTCGTCCGCCCGCCAGAGCGTGGACCGTTCGAGCCAGGGCCGTAGCCGGGAGGTGAGCGCCTCGGGTTCGAGGGCGACGAACACCCGGTCCGTGGCGAGTCCGTCGAGCAGCGCGAGATCCTGGCCGTAGTAGAGCATCTCGATCAGCAGATGGGCCGCGGCGTGCGGCGGGCCGTCCTCGGCGTGCGGCGGGCCGTCCTCCTTGGCCAGCTCGGCCAGATCGGCGCCGTCCACGGTGACTGCCTCGGAGCCGGCGAACGCGGCGGTGAGCCGGTCCCTGAACGCGGAGTTGGGCTCGGTGGCCCGTACGGTGAAGCCCGCGGCGGCGAGCCGACGGGTCAGCGCGCCCTCACAGGCGCCCACCTCCACCAGAGGGCCCTCGACGCCGGCGCACTGGTCCCGTACCCAGGCCGCGGTCGCGTCCAGCCGCCGTTCCTCGTAAGGCGAACTGCCGAACTCCCAGGGGTCCACGACGGACGCGGCCTCGTCGTCCAGGCTGGCCATCAGGGCGTAGAGCCGCTCGCGCTCGCTGGGATCCGCGTCGAAGAAGCGCTCGGCGGCGGGGATATGCGGAGTCTGGACGACATAGTCGGGATCCCGCTCGGCCAGCAGATGCCCGCACGAGCGGTTGACGAAGTCCAGCTTCGCGGCGATCAGGTGCCGGGCCAGCGGACGGTCGAGATCGCTGAGGAACTGGAGATACGGCGAATAACCGACGGCATGGCGCAGTTCGGATCCGCCGTCGGGACGGCCGGCGTGGGCGAGGGCGGTGTCACGGCCGAGCCGTCCACGGCTGCGCCGGGTGTCCGCCGGAGAGTGTGTCCAGATCCGGACGGTCTCCCGGCTCCGGCCGTCGTGGGCGTACGGACCTTCCTGGCCGTCGCGCCAGGCTCCGGCCCGGGAGAGGAGACCGGCGAGGATCTCCGGGCCCGGCGCGGCGATGCTGTCGGTCACGGGCCGGACATGGGAGGCGAGCCGGGCGAGCCGCTCAGCCGTGTCGGTTCCCGCGGCGAGTGTCAGTATCTCGGCGCGGTCGCCGAGGATCACCCGGGTCTCACCGCCGTGGTCGTCGGTGAGTACGGACAGGAAGTCGAGGACGGCATCCTCGGCCCGGAGTACGACAACGATATCAATCACGGCACTTCGGTCCTCGGTACAGAGCCGACGGAGGGAGCGGGACAGGGTGAGGCCGGTCGGGGGAGGGCTCGTGACGGGGTGTCGGCTGGCAGGGACCCTAGCGGGCGCCCAGGTATGTGGTCCAGACCAATCAGGGCGGTGATCGCCGAATTTCAGCCATCCGGCGAGTGCTTCCGTGCGCCGCCCTTGTGGGTGAACGCGGTTCCGTGGCGAGGGGGAAATATGGCAAATCATATGACTTGACACCGAGTGCCCGTATAAGCCCGGAGGTTCTCCCATGCCACTCGCCCCGATCGACCATCGGACGACCGGTTACCAACTGTCGCACGCCTACTGGCTGGCCAAGGCCTCGGAGCTGGCCTACCGCGACCGGGACACCGCCCGGGCCGCCCTGGCGGAATGGGGGTTCGACCGGTTCCGGCACGTCGAGTCACGGCACGAGATGCCGTTCCCGCTGGAGGACACCCAGGCGTACACCGCCGCCAGTGACGGGATGATCATCACCGCGTTCCGCGGGACGACTCCTCATGAGATCCGCGACTGGCTGACCGACGGCAACACACCGCCCGTGCCGGGCCCCGGCAACAAGGGCTTCGTCCACTACGGGTTCCACCAGGCGCTCGCCTCCGTCTACCCGGATGTACGCGACGCCATCGAGGAGTTCCGTACCCGCGACCAGACCGTGTGGTTCACGGGCCACAGCCTCGGCGGCGCGCTCGCCATGCTCGCCGGCACCCGGTTGTACTTCGAGGAGCCGAGGATCCTGGCCGACGGCATCTACACCTACGGCCAGCCCCGCACCTGTGACCGGCTGCTCGCCGCCGCGTACAACACCGCCCTGAAGAACCGTACATACCGCTTCGTCAACAACAACGACATCGTTCCGCAGGTCCCGCCGGCGCCGCTCTTCACGCATGTGGACACCGTCAAGTACTTCGACTCGCACGGGAAGATCCATGACCGGCTGCCGTTCGTCGATGTCCTCAGGGACCGGGTGACGGGCCGTACGGCCGATCTGTTCGCGCCCGCCTCCGACGGCATCCGCGACCACTTCATGCCCGCCTATCTGGCGAACCTGGAGAAGAACCTGGTCTGAGGAGCTGTCGGCGGCGGTCTTCGGGCCCTGCCCGACGGGCAGGGCCCGAAGACCGGCCCGCTTCAGCGGCGGG
>NZ_FMDK01001214.1 GCF_900091995.1 Streptomyces sp. MnatMP-M17 | reverse complement strand
GGTCCCGCGACCTGCTGGCCCGGCTGTGGGAGGTCCGCGTCCGGCAGGGCGCGCGCCCGGTCCACCGCCGCCTGCCACTGTTCGAGCTGGCGCCGTCCCATCCGATGGCCGAAACCGGGCAGCGCGGTGAGCGCGTGCACATTCACCGGCAGGGCCAGCGACGCCTCGATGATCGCCGTGTCGCTCAGCACCTTGCCCGGCGAGACATCGCGCCGCTGCGCGACCCGGTCACGGGTGGTCCACAGCTCCCGTACGACCGCCATCTGACGCCGGCGGCGCACCTTGTGCATTCCCGACGTACGGCGCCACGGATCCTTGCGCGGCGCAGGCGGCGGGGCCGAGGCGATCGCCTCGAACTCCTGGTGCGCCCACTCCAGCTTGCCCTGCCGGTCCAGCTCCTTCTCCAGCGCGTCGCGCAGATCGACCAGCAGCTCCACATCGAGCGCGGCGTACCGCAGCCAGGGCTCGGGAAGAGGCCGCGTCGACCAGTCGACGGCGGAGTGGCCCTTCTCCAGCGCGTACCCGAGGACGTTCTCGACCATCGCGCCGAGCCCGACCCGGGGGAAGCCCGCCAGCCGGCCTGCCAGTTCCGTGTCGAACAGCCGGGTGGGCGTCATGCCTATTTCGCGCAGGCACGGAAGATCCTGCGTGGCCGCGTGGAGGATCCACTCGGTCTCCGCGAGCACCTCGCCGAGCCCGGAGAGGTCCGGGCAGCCGACCGGATCGATCAGTGCCGTGCCCGCGCCCTCACGGCGCAGCTGGACGAGATACGCGCGCTGACCGTAGCGGTAGCCGGACGCGCGCTCCGCGTCGACGGCCACCGGGCCGGTGCCCGCGGCGAAGGCCGCGATCACTCCGGCCAGGTCTGCTTCGGCGGCGACCACCGGCGGAATGCCCTCGCGGGGCTCCAGCAAAGGGATCGGCGCCGATTCGCCGTCGCCCGGGGGCTGCGACATCAGCGGCTGCCGCCGCGGGCCCCCGGTGGTTCGCAGTGCTGGCTCTGCTGCGGTCTCTTGGGCGTCGGTCACCTGTCAAGGGTATCTGTGAACGGACGGCGCCCGTCGACGGAACGTTCCGTCGACGGGCGGTGGGGGGAGAACGGGGGAGCGGGGTCGGTCAGTGGATGATGCCGGTACGGAGGGCCACGGCGACCATCCCCGCCCGGTCGCCCGTGCCGAGCTTGCGTGCGATACGGGCGAGATGGCTCTTGACGGTGAGCGCGGACAGGCCCATCGAGACACCGATGGCCTTGTTGGACTGGCCTTCGGCCACCAGCCTGAGCACCTCGACCTCACGGCCGGAGAGCTCGCGGTAGCCGCCCGGGTGGCTCGGCGCGCCGGGCGGGCGGCGGTGCATCCGCTGACCGGCGCCGATGGGGGCGGCGCCGGGGCGGGTGGGATGGCCGATGTTGGTGCGTGTGCCGGTCACGACATAGCCCTTGACGCCGCCCGCGAGGGCGTTGCGCACCGCGCCGATGTCATCGGCGGCGGAGAGGGCGAGGCCGTTGGGCCAGCCGGCGGCTCGGGTCTCGGACAGCAGGGTCAGCCCGGAACCGTCGGGCAGGTGGACGTCGGCAACGCAGATGTCGCGCGGGTTGCCGACGCGGGGGCGTGCCTCCGCGATGGACGATGCCTCGATGACGTCTCGTACTCCAAGCGCCCACAGATGGCGGGTGACGGTGGAGCGGACGCGCGGGTCGGCCACGACGACCATGGCCGTCGGCTTGTTCGGGCGGTAGGCGACCAGGCTTGCGGGCTGCTCGAGGAGAACGGACACCAGGCCTCCTGGGAAGGTGCGGGACGGCGCCGGCTCTGGGGGATGAAGCCGGAGGGAACCGTGTTTGAAGGGTCATTGACCTCTTCGGCAGTAATCCCGCCCGCCTTTAGAGAATGATCACGATTTGGTGAGTAACAATTCGGGCAATTCGGACGGGTGATCGATCATCCTATGACCGGTCCCATCGCTCCGACGTGCACGGAGAGCACCGAGAGGGCGGAGAGCGTGGCGAACCGCCGCCGTGGCGTCATGACGCCACGGCGGCGGTGTGAAGGAGCGTCAGTTACGACAGATGCGTCAGATGCGTCAGGACACAGGACATACGTCGGATACGTTCGGATACGTCAGGACACCTGTGGACCGCGCCGCTGGGGCAGGGACACCACGCCCGCGCCCGAGCCCGCCTCCGCGGATCCCTGGACCGGTCCCGGCGCGGCCGGCGGCAGTCCCGCGATCTGGCAGAGCAGATCGCACCAGGCGGCGAGATGCGCCGCGGTGTCGGGCACTCCGGCCCGGCCCTCGCGCGGTGTCCAGGACGCGCGGATCTCGATCTGGGTCGCCGGTCTGCGCTCGGCGAGACCGCCGAAGTAGTACGAGCCGGCCCGCGTGACCGTACCGCCGGCCTCTCCGTACGACAGTCCGCGCGCCTCCAGCGCGCCCGTCAGCCAGGACCAGCACACCTCGGGCAGCAGCGGATCGGCGGCCATCTCCGGCTCCAGCTCCGCCCGCACCAGCGTGACCAGCCGGAACACTCCCTGCCAGGCCTCGTGCCCGGCCGGATCGTGCAGCAGGATCAGCCGGCCGTCGGCGAGATCGTCCTCGCCGTCGACGACCGCCGCCTCCAGGGCGTACGCGTACGGTGCGAGCCGCTTCGGCGGCGGCGTCGGCTCGATCTCGATCCCGGGACGCAGCCGCGCCGACCGCAGTGCTTCGACCGCCGTACGGAACGCGGACGGGACGGAGCCCCCCTCCGCGCTGCCTGTTCCCTCGGTGCCGTTGGAATGATCGGAAAACTGTCCCTGAGCCGCAGCCATGCGGGGAAGAGTAGGCGGAACGCGCGTCTCGCGCAGGGAGGGACACCCGGGCCGGGGCAGCGGCTTCCCCGTACATGCGAAGATTCTGGTCGTGAGCGCGATTGACCGCCCTTCGGGCCAGCAGACGAAGACAGACGAATCGGCCTTCCTCAAGGCGTGCAGGCGTGAACCGGTACCGCACACGCCGGTCTGGTTCATGCGGCAGGCCGGGCGCTCGCTGCCGGAATACCTCAAGGTCCGCGAGGGAATTCCGATGCTGGAGTCCTGTATGCGGCCCGAGCTGGTCACCGAGATCACACTCCAGCCCGTACGGCGCCACAAGGTCGACGCCGCGATCTACTTCAGCGACATCGTCGTCCCGCTCAAGGCCATCGGTCTCGACCTCGACATCAAGCCGGGCGTCGGCCCGGTCGTCGCGGATCCGATCCGCAGCCGGGCCGATCTCGCGCGGCTGCGCGATCTCACTCCCGACGATGTCTCCTATGTCACCGAGGCGATCGGGATGCTGACCGGAGAGCTGGGCTCCACGCCGCTCATCGGCTTCGCCGGCGCTCCCTTCACCCTCGCCAGCTATCTCGTGGAGGGCGGTCCGTCCCGCAACCACGAGCACACCAAGGCGATGATGTACGGCGATCCGGCGCTCTGGGCCGATCTGCTGGACCGGCTCGCGGACATCACCTCGGCCTTCCTCAAGGTGCAGATCGAGGCGGGCGCCGGCGCCGTGCAGCTCTTCGACTCCTGGGTGGGCGCCCTGGCCCCGGCCGACTACCGCCGCTCCGTACTGCCGGCCTCGGCCAAGGTCTTCGACGCGGTCGCCGCGTACGGTGTGCCACGCATCCACTTCGGTGTCGGTACGGGCGAACTGCTCGGTGCGATGGGCGAGGCCGGCGCGGATGTCGTCGGCGTCGACTGGCGCGTACCGCTCGACGAGGCGGCCCGCCGCGTCGGCC
>NZ_FMDK01000977.1 GCF_900091995.1 Streptomyces sp. MnatMP-M17 | reverse complement strand
GGGCGCGGGGGCCACGCCCGCCGATGCCGGTTGTCCGCCCGGCCGCCTCCCGCTCCTTCTCCGCAGCCTCTCCCGGCTCCTCCGCGCTCGGCCCTTCTCCGCACTCAGATCCTTCTCCCGCCCGGCTTCCGGCAGGAGCGTCACCACCAGCAGCGCGGAGACCAGCGCCGCGACACCGCAGACCAGCAGCGCGAGGTTCATACCGTGGATGTACGCGGCGTCCGCCGAGGCCGCGAGCCCGGGAACGTCCAGCCGGTCGGCGACGCCCCACCAGAAGTGTTCGAGCAGCCGGCCGCCGATGATCGGGCCGAGCGGGATGCCCGGCGCGGAGGGAGATGTGGGCGGGAGCGGCCGAGGCTCACGAGTGCTGGTAGGCCACCAGTGAGATACCGACGAAGTGCACGACGAACGCGGCCAGCGTGAAGGAGTGGAACACCTCGTGGAAGCCGAACCAGCGCGGTGACGGATTGGGGCGCTTGAGTCCGTAGATCACACCGCCCGCGCTGTAGAGCAGTCCGCCGACGACCACCAGGACGAGCACCGCGATCCCCCCGGTGCGCAGGAAGTCCGGCAGATAGAAGACCGCGGCCCAGCCCATCGCGATGTAGCACGGCGTGTAGAGCCAGCGTGGTGCGCCGACCCAGAACACCCGGAAGGCGATGCCCGCCGCAGCCGCGGCCCAGACCGCCCACAGCAGCGTCCGGCCCGTCGTGTCGGGCAGCAGCAGCATGGTCAGCGGCGTATAGGTGCCCGCGATGATCAGGAAGATATTGGCGTGGTCGAGCCTGCGCAGTACGGCCTCGCCGCGCGGTCCCCAGGTGCCTCGGTGGTATATGGCGCTGACACCGAAGAGCAGGCAGGCGGTCAGTACGTAGATTCCGCACGCGATCCTCGCGCGGAGTGACTCGGTGGTGACGATGAGTGTCACTCCCGCGACCAGCACGGCGGGAAACATTCCCGCGTGCAGCCAGCCGCGCAGCCTCGGCTTGACCATGTTCAACAGCTCGGGCACGGCTTCCGGGCCACCTCGGCTCGCGGTCCTTCCCCCTTCCTGTGGCTGGGGGTTGGCGAGTGGCTCGGGCGAGGCAGGAGTCATGAGTTCATGCTACCTACGGGAGCGTAGGTAGCGTTCGAGCACAAATAACCTCTTGGTCATGTCACATGAGTGGCGATGCTCACGTGGGCGGTCCTCTGGACAGATGGGCGGCTGCGGCGGATGATCATATGAGTGCGGTCGGCACCGGATGAGCGGCTACGAAGCGTCCGGGTCGCAGCCCCCAAGGGGCACAACCTCAAAATCCCTCATCAAGGAGCAATCGTGGCGCGCGATATCGCGGCTCCCCAAACCGCCCCCACCCACCACCAGGAGCTGATCTCCTGGGTCGACGAGATAGCAGCAATCACGCAGCCGGACAGGGTGGTCTGGTGCGACGGGTCCGAGAGCGAGTACGAGCGCCTGTGCGGGGAGCTCGTAGCCAAGGGCACCTTTGTGAAGCTCGACCCGATCAAGCGGCCCAACTCGTACTACGCGGCCTCCGACCCGTCCGATGTGGCACGCGTCGAGGACCGTACGTTCATCTGCTCCGAGAAGGAGGAGGACGCGGGGCCGACCAACCACTGGAAGGCGCCCGCCGAGATGCGGGAGATCTTCACGGGCGACCAGGGCGTCTTCCGTGGTGCGATGCGCGGCAGGACGATGTACGTGGTGCCGTTCTGCATGGGCCCGCTGGGCTCGTCGCTCTCCGCGATCGGTGTCGAGATCACCGACTCCGCGTATGTCGCGGCCTCCATGCGCACCATGACACGGATGGGACAGGCGGTCCTGGACGAACTGGGCGCCGACGGCTTCTTCGTCAAGGCCGTCCACACGCTGGGCGCGCCGCTGGCCGAGGGCGAGGCCGATGTGCCGTGGCCCTGCAACACGACCAAGTACATCTCGCACTTCCCGGAGTCCCGCGAGATCTGGTCGTACGGTTCCGGCTACGGCGGGAACGCGCTGCTCGGCAAGAAGTGCTACGCGCTGCGTATCGCGTCCGTCATGGCGCGTGACGAGGGCTGGCTCGCCGAGCACATGCTGATCCTCAAACTGACACCTCCGCAGGGCGAGTCGAAGTACGTTGCCGCGGCCTTCCCGTCCGCGTGCGGCAAGACGAACCTCGCCATGCTCGAACCGACCGTCTCCGGCTGGACCGTGGAGACGATCGGCGACGACATCGCCTGGATGCGGTTCGGCGAGGACGGCCGGCTCTACGCGATCAATCCCGAGGCGGGCTTCTTCGGAGTCGCGCCGGGCACGGGCGAGCACACCAACGCCAACGCGATGAAGACCTTGTGGGGCAACTCGGTCTTCACGAATGTGGCGCTCACCGACGACGGCGACGTCTGGTGGGAGGGCATGACGGAGGAGGCGCCCGCGCATCTCACCGACTGGAAGGGCGAGGACTGGACACCGGAGTCCGCCACGCCCGCCGCGCATCCCAACGCCCGCTTCACCGTGCCGGCCGGGCAGTGCCCGATCATCGCGCCCGAGTGGGAGGACCCTAAGGGCGTTCCGATCTCGGCCATACTCTTCGGCGGCCGTCGCGCCTCCGCCGTACCGCTGGTCACCGAGTCCTTCGACTGGCAGCACGGCGTCTTCCTCGGAGCCAACGTCGCCTCCGAGAAAACGGCGGCTGCCGAAGGCAAGGTCGGAGAACTGCGCCGGGATCCGTTCGCCATGCTGCCGTTCTGCGGCTACAACATGGGCGACTACATGGGGCACTGGGTCAAGGTCGGCGCCGACGCGGCGGCCCGCGGCCAGGAGTCCAAGCTGCCGAAGATCTACTACGTGAACTGGTTCCGCAAGGACGAGTCCGGCAGGTTCGTCTGGCCGGGCTTCGGCGAGAACAGCCGCGTACTGAAGTGGATCGTGGAGCGGCTGGAGGGCAGGGCCGAGGGCGTCGAGACGCCGATCGGTGTCCTGCCGACCAAGGAGGCCCTGGACACGGACGGTCTGGCGCTCTCCGGGGCCGAGCTGGACTTCCTGCTCTCGGTCGACAAGGAGGTCTGGCGCGAGGAGGCGGCGCTCGTACCCGGACACCTCAACACCTTCGGCGACCATGCGCCGAAGGAGCTGTGGGACGAGTACCACGCGCTGGTGGAACGCCTGCGCTGACACGACGTACCCCGGCCGGGCCGGTCCCATCTCTCGGGACCGGCCCTGTGCCGTCCGTGTCGCTCATTTTCGCGCATCGGGGCCTGCGGCGGTCTCGCGCTCGACGGCGGGAGCGGTCAGACTCAACAGTCATGGACGCAGGGTTAGCCGCGGTATGCGGTGCGTTGGCGGGTACGTTCGCCACCATAGGAGCCGCGTTCGCCGCCGGCCGCACACAGCTCGAATCGGCCCGGATAGCGGCGCACATGGAACACCACCGGCAACGCCGTGAACCACGCCATGGGTTCTACCGGGCGTTCATCGCCGCGATGGAAGAGTTGCAGACGGCGATCGGCCAGCGGAAACCGGGGCCGCACGCCCTGAGCGACTTCACGAGCGCCTATGTACGCGAGTGCCGGGACCGGGCGTCAAGTGTCAAAGCCGTATGGGTGGATGTGGCTCTGGCGGGCCCGGAGAACGTGTCGACGCTGGCGGAGGAGCTCGCCCAGTCGGTCGACGTGATCTCCTCCCTCTGCGCGGACCTCGGGCGGATCAGAGAGGACCACGAGAGAAATCCGGCCGGAAAGCTGCCACAGGACACGATTGCCCTGCTGATCTCCTTCGAGCAGACGGTTCAGCCCATGACGGAGAACCTGCCGAAGTTCAGAAAGGCCGCCCGGAACGCCCTGGACGACAACGGCTTGAGCAATCTCCGCACCTCCTCCCGCCGTACGCGCACGCGCACCCGCTCAACACCATGGTCACCTCTCGTCCCCGACCCCGACCGCACACCGGTGACGGACTCCCGGCCGTGACAGACTCCCGCCCGTGAACCTCGACTCCGTACAGACGCACGGGCGGCCGGCGCTGTTCAGCGCGACCGCGCTGACGGTCCTCGCGCTGCTCGGCGCAAGCGGCTGCACCGGGAGCGACGGCGACAGCGACGGCTCGAAGCCGTCCTCGTCTCCGGTGACCATGCCCGCGACCCGGCCGCCCGCCGACGCGGCCGGCGCCGGGACCGTCTCGGAGGCTCCTCAGCCGTTGCGAGGCGGTCTCGCTCACGGAGCGGTTTCCGTAGCCCCGTTGGGACCGCACCTTACGGATCTCGAAGTCCGTCACACCCTTTGAAGGTGCGAACTACTTCATGCCGCCCAGTCGGTGCAGGAGTGAGAAAGTGCCCGGGCTTGCGATTCCGTTTCAATGATTGAACCGGCGATAAGCGCGTTCGTGTCCAGGGCGAGCCGGCAGCTAATTCGTCAAGTTTCAGGTTCACCGGGACGGAGTTATGGTGGAGCTGGTATGTCTTCCGAAGGGGAGAACGCCATGCGTCCCATCGCGCTGAACGCTCTCCGAGGAGGCCGGGCGGAGGTGGGAAGGAGGCTGCGATGAGCGAGCCGGACGCGGACCGGGCCCGGGACGGGTCCGTACCACTCTCCGCGACACACCTCTCCGCGATCACGCTGAGCGTCAACGGCCGTTCGCGGCGCCTCGAAATCGATCCGCGTACGTCACTGCTCGACGCGCTGCGTGAACATCTGCGGCTGAGCGGCACCAAGAAGGGCTGTGACCACGGGCAGTGCGGAGCCTGCACGGTGCTGGTCAACGGCCGGCGCGTCAATTCCTGTCTGACGCTAGCCGTGATGCGTCAGGATGACGAGATCGTGACGATCGAGGGCATGGGGCAACCGGGCGATCTCAGCCCCATGCAAGCGGCCTTTGTCGAGCGCGACGGCTTCCAGTGCGGCTACTGCACTCCAGGCCAGATCTGTTCGGCGGTCGGCATGCTCGGCGAGGTGGCGGCGGGCTGGCCCAGCCATGCCACCGCCGATGTCTCCTCCGCGCCGATCGAGCTGACCGACGAGGAGCTCCGCGAGCGGATGAGCGGCAATATCTGCCGATGCGCCGCCTATCCGAACATCGCCGCGGCCATCCGTGACGTCGCGGCTCACGGGGACGGGGCGGGTCACGTCGGGGCAGGTCACGCCGCGAAAGGAGGCCCGGAGTGAGGCCCTTCACCTATGAGCGGGCGACGGACGCACGGGCCGCGGTGGCGGCCGTCTCCCGTCCCGGCGCGAAGTTCATCAGCGGTGGCACCAATCTGCTCGATCTGATGAAGCTGGAGATCGAGCGGCCGGACCATCTGGTCGACATCAGCCGGCTGCCTCTGGCGGAGATCGAGGAACTGCCGGACGGAGGACTGCGGATCGGCGCGCAGGCGGCGAACTCCGATGTGGCCGCCGACGCGCGCGTACGCAGCGGCTGTCCGGTCCTGGCCCAGGCGCTTGTCGCCGGAGCCTCGGGTCAGTTGCGCAACATGGCGTCCATCGGCGGCAATCTGTTGCAGCGCACGCGCTGCCCGTACTTCTATGACACGGACTCCGGCTGCAACAAGCGTGATCCCGGCTCCGGTTGTGACGCGATCGGCGGCGTCAACCGGATGCACGCGATCCTCGGCGCGAGCGACTCCTGCATCGCGACGCATCCCTCGGACATGGCCGTCGCGATGACGGCGCTGGAGGCGCGGATCGAACTGCTCGGCGCCGACCGGTCCGTCCGTGCGGTCGCCATCGGCGACTTCTACCGGCTGCCGGGCGACACTCCGCATATCGAGACGGTCCTGCGGCCCGAGGAGATGATCACAGGCATCGTTTTGCCGCCGCCACCGCCGGGCGGACAGCTCTACCGGAAGGTACGCGACCGGGCATCCTACGAGTTCGCGGTGGTCTCCGTGGCGGCGATCGTCTCGACGGACGGGAACATGGTTGCCGACGCCCGGGTGGCGTTCGGCGGTGTGGCGCACAAGCCCTGGCGGTCGTTCGCGGCGGAGGACTCGCTGAGGGACCGGCCCGCCACGATGGCGACCTACCGCGCCGCGGCCGAGGCGGCGATGCGGGACGCCGTGGGACAGGGCGGCAACGACTTCAAGATCGAGCTGGCCAAGCGGACGCTTTGCCGCACGCTGGCCGATGCGGTCGCGGCGGCTCAGGAGCGACCCGGGCACGGGCGAGGCGAGGACAGCCATGGCACGAGCTGAGGAAGCCGAGGAAGAAGCCACACTGATCGGGCAGCCGCTCAACCGCGTCGACGGTCCGCTCAAGGTCACCGGCCGGGCCACCTACGTATACGAGGAGTGGGAAGCCGGCCCGCCGCTCTACGGGTTCATCCTCGGCGCGACCATCGGCAAGGGCCGTATCACGCGGATCGACACCACACGCGCCGAACACCTGCCCGGCGTATGTCTGGTGATGACGTATCACAACGCGCCGCCGCAGGGCTTCCGCGACGAGTCCACCTTCCTGGAGTTTGAGCGCGCCTTCACGGCACTCGCCGATCCGGAGATCCACTTCCACGGTGAGCCGGTCGCGCTCGTCGTCGCGACGACCTTCGAACAGGCAAGGGCGGCGGCCGGTCTCATCGATGTCACGTATGCCGTCGAGCCGGGACGGTACGATTTCGCCGCCCGCCTGGACGACGCCCATCCACCGAAGAAGATGAAGATCGGTCTCCCCGCCGACACCGCGGTGGGCGATTTCGCCGCCGGATTCGCCGCCGCCGATGTCACGGTCGATCAGCACTACACGACGCCCTTGTACTCCGCCCAGCCCATGGAACCGCACGCGTGTCTCGCGGTGCCGCAGGGCGAGGATCTGATCGTCCACACCAGCGTCCAGATCGTGGATATGGCCCGTACCTCCATCGCGAGCACGCTCCGGATGGACGAACGGCGGATCCATGTCGTCAGTCCGTACGTCGGCGGCGGATTCGGCTCCAAGCTGCGCGTCCACTACGAGACGATCCTGGCCGCCATCGCCGCCCGCGCGCTGCGCCGGCCGGTCAAGATCGCGCTGACCAGGCAGCAGACCTTCCCGCTCGTCGGGATGCGGCCCACCTCGCACCAGCATGTCCGCCTCGGCGCCGGACGGGACGGGAAACTCGTCGCGATCGCTCATGACGTCACCATGTCCACCAATCCCGATATGGAGTACGCCGAGCAGACCGCCGTCACCACACGCAGTCTCTATGCCGCTCCCAACCGCGCGACGAGCCACCGGCTGACCTCGCTCGATCTGCCGCGCGGAGAGGACGTCCGCGCGCCGGGCCACGCGCCGGGACTGCTGGCGGTCGAGGCGGCGATGGACGAGCTGGCCCACGAGCTGTCGATGGATCCGGTCGAACTGCGGATCCGCAACGAACCGGAGCTGGATCCCGAACGCGGTGTGCCGTTCAGCGACCGTCATCTGGTCGAGTGTCTGCGCGAGGGAGAGCGCCGGTTCGGCTGGAAGCTCCGCCCGACGAAGCCCGCGACTCTGCGTGAGGGACGGTGGCTGGTCGGATACGGCGTGGCCTCCGCGATCCGTCCTCACCCGCAGTGGGCGACCAGGGTACGGGTCCGGCTGGAGGCGGACGGCACGGCTGTCGTTCAGTCGGACATGACCGACATAGGCACCGGTACGTACACGACGCTGACCCAGGTCGCCGCCGACGGACTGGGACTGCCGCCCGATCGGGTACGCGTCGAGCTCGGCCGTTCCGAGTTCCCGGTCAGCGGCGGCTCCGGCGCCTCCTGGGGCGCGGGCAATTCGAGCACCGCTGTCCACCGCGCGTGCGCGGCCCTGCGCGAGAAGCTGCTCGCCGCGGCGTGCGGCGACGCGCGCTCGCCGCTGTACGGCCGCGATCCCGCGACGGCGGTCCTGGCGGACGGCAGCGTACGCGTCGACGGTGCCGGCGGTGGGCGTGG
>NZ_FMDK01000978.1 GCF_900091995.1 Streptomyces sp. MnatMP-M17 | reverse complement strand
GAGTCCGCGGCGTCGCTTGCCACCGCTGCCGACCTGCGCGCCCTTCTTGTTGGACGTGCGGCGGTTCCTGCGCTGGCTGTTCCCGGCCATGACCTACCTGTTTCGTTGCCTAAGTGCTTCAGAAGTGCTCAAGACGTGGGTGTGCGTCAAGTTTTATGGGTCAAGTTTTATGTGTCAGCGTACGCAAGTGTGCCGCCCGGACGCCCTCGAAGCCCCCGGGCGGCACATCGGTGCAGGTCAGCGCGGCCCCAGCGTCCAGCGCGGTCCCGAGGGACTGTCCTCGATGACGAGTCCGGTCTGCTGGAGCTGGTCCCGGATGGCGTCCGCCGTGCCCCAGTCCCTGCGTCCGCGCGCCGCCTCGCGCTGCTCCAGCACCAGCCGTACGAGCGTGTCGACGACGCCGTGCAGATCCTCACCGCGGTCGGTCTCGCCGGCCCAGTGCGGGTCCAGCGGATCGAGACCGAGGACGCCGAGCATGGCCCGTACCTCGGCGAGCCGGGCGACGGCCGCTTCCTTGTCGTCGGCGGCCAGCGCGGAATTGCCCTGCCGGACGGTGGTGTGGACGATCGCGAGGGCCTGCGGAACGCCCAGATCGTCGTCCATGGCCTCGGCGAAGGCGGGCGGGACCTCGTGCGCGGGAGCGACGGCCTTCCCGGCCTTTTCGGTGACGCGCTGGACGAAGCCCTCGATCCGCGCGAACGCGGACTCGGCCTCGCGCAGCGCCTCCTCGCTGTACTCGATCATCGAGCGGTAGTGCGGCGTGCCGAGGTAGTAGCGCAGCACGATGGGACGCCAGTGCTTGACCATCTCGGAGACCAGCACCGAGTTGCCGAGCGACTTGGACATCTTCTCGCCGCTCATGGTGACCCAGGCGTTGTGCACCCAGTACCGTGCGAACTCGTCGCCGTACGCCTTGGCCTGCGCGATCTCGTTCTCGTGGTGCGGGAAGATCAGATCGATGCCGCCGCCGTGGATGTCGAAGACGCTGCCCAGGTACTTGTGGGCCATGGCCGAGCACTCCAGATGCCAGCCGGGCCGGCCGCGGCCCCAGGGTGTCTCCCAGCTCGGCTCGCCGGGCTTGGCAGCCTTCCACATCGCGAAGTCGCGCTGGTCGCGCTTGCCGGTCTCGCCCTCGCCGGAGGGCTGGCGCAGATCGTCCAGGTCCTGGTTGGAGAGTTCCAGGTAATCCGGGAAGGACCGGACGTCGAAGTAGACGTTGCCGTCCGCCTCGTAGGCGTGGCCGCGCTCGATGAGGCCGCGCATCATCTCGATCATCTCGGTGATATGGCCGGTGGCGCGGGGCTCGTAGGTGGGCGGCAGGCAGCCGAGGACGTCGTAGCCGTCGTTGAAGGCGCGCTCGTTCTCGTACCCGATGGACCACCACGGGCGGCCCTGATCGGCCGACTTGGCGATGATCTTGTCATCGATGTCCGTGACGTTCCTAATGAATGTCACGTCGTAGCCGCGGTAGGTGAACCAGCGGCGCATGATGTCGAAGTTCAGTCCCGACCTGATGTGCCCGATGTGCGGAGCGGCCTGCACGGTGGCGCCACACAGGTAGATCGAGACACAGCCCGGCGTGAGCGGGTTGAAATCACGGATCTGCCGGGCGCCGGTGTCGTACAGCCGAATAGTCACGCGACAAGGGTAGTGCTCCTGGGGTGGTGCCCCGCGACCCTTTGGGCCACGGGGACACAGAAGCGTGACGTTCATACCCGTCCGGCAAAGTCACCAGTCGAATTTCGCGACGATTGTGATGTTTGCACCGGTGGGCTCAGATACGGCCGACGATCTTGCGCGGAGTGATACGGACGACCACCCGCTCGGCGTCCTCCTTGGACGCCGGGTTGAACTCCGCGTACGGCTTGCCGGTGTACTTGAGGGACAGCTCGTTGATCAGCTCCTGGCCGCCCTCCGTGGTGAGCGTCGCGGAGCCGCGGATCTCCGCGTAGAGGTACGGCGCGTCCTCGGGCCGCGCGACGACCGAAACCCGTGGGTCGCGACGCAGGTTCTGCTCCTTGCGGCGGCCGACGGTGGTCGAGACGAGCAGATCGTCACCGTCGCGCTTCACCCACACCGGCGACACCTGCGGGCTGCCGTCGGGCTGGATAGTGGCGATGTCGACGAAGACGGGTCCGTCGAGGAGTTCCTTGAGCTTGTCGGAGAGTGCGGCTGCCATGACTGCCTTCCTGATGCCTGACCTGACGGAGATGTGGAGATGCCTGCCCTGATCGAAACCTGATCGAAGCGGTGCCTCGATGCCCGACCTGGCACCGAGGCTGACACTCCCTCAACTCGTACCCCACGCGAAGTATTTCGATCAGCCCGTACGGACGACCAGCGCCGTGGCGATCGCGGCCAGTCCCTCGCCGCGCCCGGTGAAGCCGAGCCCGTCGGAGGTGGCGGCGGAGACCGCGACCGGAGCGCCGACGGCCTCGGTGAGCACCTTCTGCGCCTCTTCGCGCCGCTTGCCGATCTTCGGCCGCAGACCGACGACCTGTACGGCGACGTTGCCGATCGTGAAGCCCGCCTCGCGCACGATTCTGGCCGCCTCCGTAAGGAGACTGAGCCCGGAGGCGCCGGACCACTCCGGGCGCCCGGTGCCGAAGTGCGCGCCGAGGTCGCCGAGACCGGCGGCCGAGAAGAGCGCGTTGCAGGCCGCGTGGGCGACGACGTCCGCGTCGGAGTGACCGGCCAGACCGGGGCCCTCGCCCTCCCAGAGCAGGCCCGCGCACCACAGCTCGCGGCCCTCCTCGAAGGCGTGGATGTCGGTGCCGATGCCCACCTGCGGCAGCCGTACAGGCACGGAAGGCTCAGTAGCCATCGTTGGCCCTCCTCCGGGCGAGAACCGCCTCCGCCAGCACCAGATCCAGCGGCCTGGTCACCTTGAACGCCTCCTCGTGTCCTGGCACGACCACCACCGGCGCGCCGAGCCGCTCGACCATACCGGCGCAATCCGTCGCGCCGTCGCCGACCGCCGCGACCGTCTCGTGGGCGCGCTGGAGCGTGGCGCGGTCGAAGCCCTGCGGAGTCTGTACGGCGCGCAGCAGGGCCCGCTCGGGCGTGGCGACGACCGGTTCGGGCTCGCCCTTCTCGCGCGGCTCGACCTGTTTGACCGTATCCGCGAGCGGCAGCGCGGGCACGACGGCCGGCGCGCCGTCCCGTACGGCCTCGACCACGGCGTCCACGGTGTCCACGGGTACGAGCGGGCGCGCCGCGTCATGGACGAGTACGGCGGTGATGGAGTCGGGCAGGGCCTCGATTCCGCGCCGTACGGACTCCTGGCGTGTCTCGCCGCCCGGGACGACGAGATAGTCGGTGCGCTGCGGCAGGGCGTGCTCGTCGAGGAGGTGTTTCACCTCGGCGGCGCCGTCGGGCGGCGCGACGACCACGACGAGCGATACGGCGCGTGAGGCGGCCATGGCGCGGACGGCGTGGATCAGCATCGGTGTGCCGCCCAGCGCCCGGAGGGCCTTGGGGGCTCCGGGGCCGAGCCGTACCCCCCGGCCTGCTGCGGGGATCACCGCGGCGGTGCGGTGGGGGCGGGCTTCGTCTGACATCGGTTGCACTCCGGCAGGTTTGTTTCCTCGGCCGACATGGGTATGGCCACACCGTGCCGGGCGCGACGCCTTGACCGGACCCTTCCGTGACACACGGTCGAGACGGATCGCGCCGGCTGCCCGGGGCTCCGCACACCCGGGTCCGCCCCGGGTATGGCGAGATCCCGGGTGAAGTCCCGGCGAGTCCCCGGGTGCGAGAGGTCTGAAACCTCAGACCTCTGACGTCTCCGGTGGACCGTCCGACGTCTCCGGTGGCAGTTCTCCGGTGGACGGCGTGACATCTCACGGTGTGACGTCTCCGGTGGCTCCGACGGAGGGTGCGCGGACGGCGGACGGGTGTGCGGACGTCTGGACGGTGTACGGACGTCAGGGCGTGCGTGTACGGCGGATGTGGGCCGGATGTCGTACGAGGTGCGGGTGTACGGACATGCCGCAGCGCCCGGCGACACAGCATTTCCCTCGTAGCTGGTCAGCGGGCACCACGGCATTCACTGCGTTGTACGGCATGCGCCACCGGCACGTGGCGTCACGTCATGGTTCAGGACGCGAGGACCTCGTCGAGCAGAGCCTCGGCCTTGTCTTCATTCGTGTTCTCCGCGAGAGCCAGCTCGCTGACAAGAATCTGCCGCGCCTTGGCGAGCATGCGCTTCTCACCTGCGGAGAGTCCACGCTCGCGCTCCCGGCGCCACAGGTCGCGCACCACTTCAGCGACCTTGATGACATCGCCGGAGGCGAGCTTCTCGAGATTTGCCTTGTAGCGACGGGACCAGTTCGTCGGCTCTTCGGCGTACGGTGCGCGAAGCACCTCGAAGACCCGGTCCAGCCCGTCCTGACCGACCACATCGCGCACGCCGACGAACTCCGCATTGTCCGCCGGTACACGCACTGTCAAGTCGCCCTGGGCGACCTTGAGCACCAAGTAGGTCTTGTCCACGCCTTTGATCTGGCGAGTTTCGATGGCCTCGATCAGCGCGGCCCCGTGATGGGGATAGACCACGGTGTCGCCAACCTTGAACGTCATGTGACAGGTACCCCTTCCGTGGCTATCCAGGGTAACACGAGAATGGCATCTTCTGAATGGCGTTTTCGCAGGTCAGGACGGTTCTCGGGGCTTGACAACTGCGCCAGGAACGTGCTGCGGGCGGCTTCCGGAAGAGGGTATTCGCAGGTCGGAGCGGCTGCGCGGGCGTGCGGAAACGCGCACGTTACCCACCGCGCAACACCCTCCGAAGTGGATGAACGTCCCGATTTGCCGGATTTCAGGTGTCAAACTTCCCGCAGTCCGTTCGGATGTCGATCACTCGTACGGATGGAAGTGCGGGAGATTCCAAATTTGATCACCCCGGGCTCGCGCGGCGGTATTCGTAAGCAATGTGCGGTGCGCGGAGGAATTGATCACCGGCATTATGTGAACGCCGTGCGAAACGACGGGATCGAGCAGGAAATCGGATACGGAATCCGGCCCGCGCGGTGTCTTGAAGCGGTGTCTTGAAACGGCCCGGGAAGCGGCCGGGGAAGCGGCCCGGGCGCGGCGCGAAACCGGCCGGGCGCGGCGGCGGGACCGAGGCCGGTGCGGCGGCGG
>NZ_FMDK01000980.1 GCF_900091995.1 Streptomyces sp. MnatMP-M17 | reverse complement strand
CGACGCCGTCGCGGCCTGGGGAGCGGCCGGAGCCGCCGCGGCCGGGCTGTCGCTCGCGTACGGGTTGGCTCCGGGCGGCGGCGGGGGATACCAGCCCTGCTGCGGCACGTCCGGGACGACCGGCGGCGCGTAGCCCTGCGGCCCGGCACCGTACCCGTACTGCGGCCCGTAGCCGGGCATCTGCGGCTGCTGGAAGCCGGCCAGCGCGTCGGCCGTCGAGCGGTAGTCCACGGCGCTCTGTGTCATCCGCATGTACGCCTCCTCCAGCGAGGCCTGGTGCGGGGAGAGCTCCCAGAGCCGTACGTCCGCCTCGTGCGCCAGATCGCTGATCCGTGGCAGCGGGAGCCCGGTGATCCGCAGCGCGCCGTCCGGCTCGGAGAGCACCTGGCCGCCCGCCTCGGTGAGCGCGGACTTCAGCTTCTCGCGGCGCTCCTGGTCCAGGTCCCGGTCCTGGTCGCTCCGTGCGACGCGCACCCGCGCGAAGTCCGCCGAGTTGGCCGAGATGAAGTCCTTGACGCTCATGTCGGCGAGGAGCTGACCGCGTCCGATCACGATCAGATGGTCGGCCGTGACGGCCATCTCACTCATGAGATGTGACGAGACGAACACCGTACGGCCCTCGGCGGCGAGCTGCTTCATCAGATTGCGGACCCAGAGGATGCCCTCGGGATCGAGCCCGTTGACCGGCTCGTCGAAGAGCAGCACCTGCGGATCGCCGAGCAGCGCCGCCGCGATACCGAGCCGCTGGCCCATACCGAGCGAGAAGCCCTTGGAACGCTTTCTGGCCACATCCTGGAGGCCGACGACACCGAGCACCTCGTCCACCCTGGTCGCCGGGATCCCGGAGAGCTGGGCCAGCGAGAGCAGATGATTGCGCGCGCTGCGTCCGCCGTGCACCGCCTTGGCGTCGAGCAGCGCGCCCACCTGACGTGGTGCGTTCGGCAACTGCCGGAAGGGATGTCCGCCGACCGTGACATGGCCCGCGCTCGGCTGGTCGAGGCCGAGGATCATCCGCATGGTGGTCGATTTGCCGGAACCGTTGGGGCCCAGGAACCCGGTCACCGAGCCGGGCCGTACCTGGAAGGAAAGGTTGTACACGGCCGTCTTGGCGCCGTAGCGCTTCGTCAGGCCGACTGCCTCGATCATTCTCCAGCCCCATCGACAGGTCAGGTCGTCGGGGCAGTCGCCGTTCCCGGCTGAAAACCCCCGTAAGAGTTAGGAGGATATCCGGGCCTTGACGGTTGCGGCCAAGTCGTTCAGGCGGAGAGTCGGTGACGAACGGGCTACGGGGCCCATGACGAACGGGCTACGCGTCCCGCTTCCTCAGCACCAGATAACCGCCCAGAAGGGCCGCGGCCACCCACAGGACCATGATCCCGAGACCGCCCCAGGGACCGTACGGAGCCTCCTCGGAATTCATGGCGCCGGGCACCACCTGCATGATCCTGGAGCCGGCCTGGTCCGGGAAGTAGTGGGCGACCTCCTTCGCGACCGGGACGGCCGCGAGGATCTGCGAGACGAGGAAGAAGAACGGCATCAGAATGCCGAGCGAGAGGATCGAACTGCGCAGCATCGCCGCCACGCCCATCGAGAAGAGGGCGATCAGCGTCATATAGAGCCCGCTGCCGATCACCGCGCGCAGCACATTCGGCTCGCCGATGCCGGTGCTGTGGTCACCCAGCAGCGCCTGGCCGAGGAAGAACGCCAGGAAACCGGTGACGAGCCCGACCACCAGCGCCAGCGCTCCGGCCACCAGGACCTTGGCGAAGAGGAAGGCGCCGCGCCGCGGTACGGCGGCCAGGGACGTACGGATCATGCCCGAGCTGTACTCGGATCCGACCACCAGCACTCCGAAGACGACCATCGCGAGCTGGCCCAGGACCATGCCGGAGAAGCTGGTGAAGGTCGGATCGAAGGTGACCTGCTGCGGTTCCGTCAGCTCGTCGAAGGTCGAGTTCAGCAGCGCGGAGAGGGCCGCGCCCAGGGCCACGGTCACCACCAGGGCGCTGATCAGCGTCCAGACCGTGGAGGAGACCGTACGGATCTTGGTCCACTCGGAGCGGAGGACCGCGGGTACCGATGCCATGGTCAGACTCCCTCGCCCTGGTGGTCCTGAGCGCTCTGGCCCCACGCGGGCTGCGGCTGTGGCTGCACCTGGCCGCCCTCGGGGCCCGTGTGGGCGTGGTACTCGACCGACTCGGCCGTCATCTGCATGAACGCTTCTTCGAGCGAGGCGCGCTGCGCGCTCAGCTCATGCAGCACGATCCCATGGCCGGCCGCCAGCTCGCCCAGCTCCTCGGTGGTGCCCCCGTCGATCTCCAGCACTCCGCCGTCGGCCTCGACCGCGGTGAAGCCCGCCGCGTGCAGTACGTCCTTCAGCCGCTCCCGGTCCGGTGAGCGCAGCCGGGCATAACTGCGGGAATTCTCCCGGATGAAGTCCGCCATCGAGGTGTTCGCCAGCAGTCTGCCCTGCCCGATCACGATCAAGTGATCAGCGGTCAGAGCCATTTCACTCATGAGATGGCTGGAGACAAAGATCGTCCGGCCGTCGTTCGCCAGCGCTTTCATCAGATTGCGGATCCAGTGGATACCCTCCGGGTCCAGACCATTCACCGGCTCGTCGAACATCAGGATCTCGGGATCGCCGAGCAGCGCGGAGGCGATTCCGAGCCGCTGTCCCATACCGAGGGAGAAGCCTTTCGACTTCTTTCCCGCCACGGCGGTCAGCCCGACCATGTCGAGCACCTCGTCCACGCGGCTCGCGGGAATGCGATTGCTCTGTGCCAGACAGAGGAGATTGTTGTACGCGCTGCGGCCACCGTGCATGGCCTTCGCCTCCAGCAGCGCCCCGATGTGCTTGAGCGGCTCGGCGAGTTCGCGGTAGCGCCTGCCGTCGATCCTGACAGAGCCACCGGTCGGGATGTCCAGATCGAGCATCATCCGCATCGTGGTCGACTTGCCCGCGCCGTTGGGGCCGAGAAAGCCCGTCACCACTCCGGGCCTGACCTGGAAGGAGAGATTATCGACCGCGACCTTGCGGCCGAAGTGTTTGGTGAGCCCCTCGACCTCGATCATGCGGACAGCCTCATGCGGACACCTCGATCATGCGGACAACCTAGAGGCGCGCGAAGCCCCCCGCCACCGAAGTGACAGGGGGCTTGCACGATCGTTACCTACGTCGATCTGCTCGACCACCGTCGCGGGCTCAGCCGATCGGGCTCAGACCCCGTACGACGACGGCTTCGGCGGGCGGCTCAGCGGGTCTGCTGGGCCGGCACACCACGGGAGATCGGCTCGTCGTCCGCCGGGCTGCCCGCGGCGGCCACCGCGGCGCCGGTCAGCGTGGCCAGCATCTCGCGGACGTTGGTGAGCTGGGCGTTGATCGAGTCGCGGCGGTTGGTGAGCGCCGCCAGCTCGCGCTCCGATTCGCTGCGGATCCGGTCGGCCTTGGCGTTCGCGTCGGCCACGATGTCCTCGGCCTGGCGCTGCGCCGTCTCGACGGTCTGCCGGGAGCGGCGCTCCGCGTCCGTACGCAGCTTCTCGGCCTCCAGGCGGAGCTGCTCGGCGCGGTGCTCGATCTCCGCCAGGCGCTTCTCGGCCTTGGCCTGACGCGCGGCCAGGTCGCGCTCCGACTGCTCGCGGCGCTTGGCCAGGTTCGTCTCGAAGTCCGCGGCGGCCTGGGCGGCCTTGGCGCGGGTCTCCTCGAAGAGCGCGTCGGCCTCCTCGCGCTTGGACTGTGCGTCCTTCTGCGCGTCCGTACGCAGGGTCGAGGCGTCACCCTTCGCCTTCTCGACGATACGGACGCCCTCGTCCTCGGCCTTGGCCTTGCGCTCCGCCGCGAACGCCTCGGCGTCGTTGCGCACCTGCTGGGCCGCCGACTCGGCCAGCTCGCGGTGCTGCTCGGCCGCGCGCCTGGCCTCCTCGCGCAGGTCCTTCGCCTCCTCCTCGGCGAGGCGGAGGATCTTCTCGACCCGGGCGCCGAGTCCGGCGTACGACGGCTCCGCGTCGGTTACCTGGGCCTGGGCGTTCTGCGTTTCGAGGTGGAGCTCCTCGATGCGCTTCTCCAGTGCGGTGATACGGGCCAGGGCACTGTCACGGTCGGCGACGAGTTTGGTAATGCGGTCGTCCACCTGACCGCGGTCGTAACCACGCCGCACGAGCTCGAAGCCGAATGGGGAGGAAGTGTCGCTCATGGGGTTCCTGTCGAATGAGACCGGTGAGGTGATAGAGGGAATCCTAGGGGCCTAAGCGGCGTGTCATCGAGCGGATGCCGGTTTGATCTGGAGAATGTCCAGCCTTTTGAGTGGCTAGCTGTCGGACGACTTGCCACTCGAACGGGTTGTTCCCGCCGCGGCGCCCGCCTTGACCTGGGTGTCCTTCGTAGGACCGGCGGGTGCCTCAAACGACTCCAAAGCTTCGAGTACATCCTGGACGCGGGAGATCTCCGCCTGAATGTCCTCGCGCCTGCGCACCAGGACATCGAGTTCGCGCTTGCCTTCGTCGACCGTACGCTTGGCCTCCCGGGCGGCGTCCGCGCGCAACTCCTCGGCCTCTCTGATGAGTCCGGCCTTCTTCTGCTCGGCCTCCTTGAGCAGGGCCTCGGCCTTCTTCACCGCGGCGATCCGTACTCTGCTCGCCTCGGAACCGGCGTCGGCGACGAGCTGCTTGGCCTTCGCGTCGGCCTCGGTCCGCTGCTCGTTGGCGGCCTTCATCAGATTGTCGACGCGCTCGCCGACGGTCTTGAGCTGCTCGGAGGTCTCCCGGCGGGCGCGCTCGTGGAGCTGCTCGATCTCGCTCTCGACCCGTACGCGCAGCTCCTCGGCCCGGTCCCGGATGGCCGTCGCGTCCCGCCGCGCGCCGACGAGCAGCTCGTCCGCGTCCGTACGGGCCTTCTCCACCAGGGAGTTGCCCTCGACGGTGGCGTCCGCGGTGATACGGCCGGCCTCCTTGCGGGCGGCGCCCACCATCGTGTCGGCCTGGGCCTCGGCCTCGGTGGCGGCGCGCAGCGCCTCCTCCTGGGCCTTGTTGATGAGCTGGTCGGCCTGCTCGGCGGCGTCGGCGCGGCGCTTGGCCGCGTCCTTGCGCGCCTCGTCCAGGAGCCAGTCCGTCTCCTCCTGGGCCTCGTTCCTGAGCCGCTCCGCGGCGGCCTCGGTGTCCGCCTTGAACTTCTCGGCGTCGGCGCGCAGCCGCTCGGCGGCCTGCTGCGCCGCG
>NZ_FMDK01000995.1 GCF_900091995.1 Streptomyces sp. MnatMP-M17 | reverse complement strand
CCGCCGCGGCCGGCCGTCGCAAGCGCAAGGCGAAGAAGTCGGGCAAGAAGAAGGCGCTGGTGTGGACGGGCGGCGCGCTGGCGTTCGTGCTCGTCGCCGGTTCCGTCGGCGCGTACGCCTACTACCAGCACCTCAACAGCAACATCGACAAGATCGATGTCGGGAACGCGGGCAGCGGCGGGTTCAAGAAGGACCAGGCCGTCAACATACTGTTGATCGGTACGGACAAACGGACCGGCTCGGGCAACGAGGGCTACGGAGACGCGGGCAGCGTCGGCCATGCCGACACCAACCTCCTGTTCCATGTCTCCAAGGACCGTACGAACGCGACGGTGCTCTCCATCCCCCGTGACCTGATCACGGACATCCCCGACTGCGAGACGAAGACGGCGGAGGGCACCAAGGTCATCCCCGGCACCTCGCAGGACCGGTTCAACAACAGCCTTGGCCAGGACGACCGGGATCCCGGCTGCACGATGCGCACGGTCAAGGAACTCACCGGACTCACGGTCGACCACTTCATGATGGCGGACTTCAACGCGGTCAAGACGTTGTCCACAGCGGTGGGCGGTGTCGAGGTGTGCGTCGACAAGGACGTCGATGACCCGAAGTCGCATCTCAAACTGAGCAAGGGCACGCACACCATCGAGGGCGAGCAGGCCCTCGCCTTCGTCCGTACGCGCCACGCGTTCGGCACCGGGAGCGACCTCACCCGGATCGAGACGCAGCAGCAGTTCCTCAGCTCGATGATCCGGAAGATGAAGTCCGGCGACACTCTGACGAACCCCAAGAAACTGTTCTCTCTGGCGGAGGCCGCGACCAAGGCGCTCACCGTCGACACGGGCATCGGCAATATCCAGAAGCTGAGCGATCTCGCCACGGAGCTGGCGAAGGTCGACCCCAAGAACATCACCTTCACCACGCTGCCGGTGGACGACAACCCGGCGGAGGTCGTCAAGGCCACGGTCGTCGTCAACGAGTCCAAGGCCGAGCAGTTGTTCGCGATGATGCGGAGCGACACCTCGCTCACCGAGGTCAAGAAGAAGGAGCAGGCCGCCAAGAGCAAGCAGGAGGAGCTGCTCAAGGGGCCCAAGGCGGCGCCGGAGAATGTGCGCGTCGATGTGTACAACGGCGGCGGTCCGCAGGGCTCCGCGCAGGAGACCCTGGCCTGGCTCCAGAACGAAGAGGGTGTACCGAGGTCCACCAACAAGGGCAATGCCCCGGGAACGGATCTGCCCAAGACGACCCTGGAGTACGCGCCGAACCAGGCCGACCAGGCGCGTGCACTCGCGGACATGATGGGCCTGCCCGCGGCGGCCCTGAAGCCGGGCACGGAGGACGCCGAAGGACTGCAAGCGATGACGCTGACGCTCGGGGCGGACTTCAAGGGC
Organism: Streptomyces sp. MnatMP-M17; assembly: GCF_900091995.1. GTDB lineage: Bacteria > Actinomycetota > Actinomycetes > Streptomycetales > Streptomycetaceae > Streptomyces. The sequence goes on along the minus strand of NZ_FMDK01000995.1, from coordinate 2,116 downwards.
GCGGGCGTGCCCATCACCGGACCGGCAAAGGCGCCGGAGGGTGTGCAGAAGGTGGAAGCCGACAAGCAGGTCTGCGCCAAGTGACGCCGGAACTCCGGCTCATACGGACGATCTGACGAGGGGGGTCTGGGTGCGTCAGAGCAGTGTGAGACGGGAAGGGGCGGACGAACACATACCGCACCCTCGCGAGCTGGGCTGGGACGACAGTCTGTACGAGGACGCCACGGACGTCACAGGCGTCACGGGTACGGAGAGCGACGCGGCGGGTCCGCAGGGCCCGCGCGACGGCGACACTCCCGAGGGCACCGGCAACGGTCCTGGCACCCAGGAGACTCACCGCGGCGACGGAGCGGCCCCGAACGAAACGGTCGGGGGCGAAAAGACCCTGGCCGCCGAGGCCGAGACCAGCGAGAGCCGGTCCAGCGCGACCCAGCACAAGGCCAACCGGACCGGCCGTGGCAAAGGCGGCGGACACGGCACCGCCACCACCTCACGCCGCCGCGCGAAACGCGGCGCCTGGCGCATACTCCGCTGGGTCGCCGCCGGGCTCGCACTCCTGCTGCTCGGCACGGCCGGCGCCGGCTATCTCTACTACCGGCATCTGAACGGCAACATCCGCAGCGGCGACCGCAACGGCGGCTCCACCGGTCTCGCCAAGCCCGACGCGAACGCCGCGGGCCAGACTCCGCTGAACATCCTGGTGATCGGCTCCGACAGCCGCGCCAAGGCGGAGAACGTCAAACTCGGCGGCAGCAAGGACACCGCGGGCAACCCGCCTCTCGCGGATGTGCAGATGCTGCTCCATGTCTCCGCCGACCGCAAGAACGCCTCGGTCGTGAGCATCCCGCGTGATACGCGCGTCGACATCCCCGAATGCAAGGACACCGGGACCGGCAAGGTCTTCCCGGCGACCAACGCGATCATCAACGAGACACTGGCGCGCGGCGGTGCCGGCTGCACCCTGAGCACCTGGGAGAAGCTGACCGGTGTCTATATCGACCACTGGATGACGATCGACTTCTCCGGTGTGGTGAGCATGGCCGACGCGATAGGCGGCGTCGAGGTCTGTGTCGAGGACAACGTCTGGGACCGCCCGCTGCCCGGTGTTCCCGGCGGCTCCGGGCTCAAGCTGACGGCGGGCTCGCACCATGTCCAGGGCAAGCAGGCCCTCCAGTGGCTGCGCACCCGCCACGCCTTCGAGAGCGACCTCGGCCGGGCCAGGGCCCAGCACATGTATATGAACTCGATGATCCGCGAGCTGAAGTCACAGAACGTCTTCACCGACACCATGCGGCTGACCGGTCTGGCGGAGGCCGCCACCAAGTCGCTGGAGGTCTCCGAGGAGATCGGTACGGTCAAGAAGCTGTACGACCTGGCCATGCAGCTCAAGAGCGTGCCGACCAACCGCATCACCATGACGACCATGCCGTCGGTCGAGGATCCGCAGAACCGGAACCATCTCGTACCCAAGGAGCCCGACGCCGACCAGGTCTGGACGATGCTCCGTGAGGACGTGGCCTTCGACGCCAACGGAGGCAAGGCCGACGCCGGCAAGAGCAAGAAGCCGGCCGAGCCCGTCTCCAAGGATCCGGCCGCGGCGCCCGCCGAGACCGGCGTGATCGTACGCAACGGCACCGGCAGCGAGCAGCAGAGCGCGGTGCCGAACCGCGCCCGTGACATCGCCCAGCAGCTCAACGGCAAGGGCTACACACTGGCCCAGGCGGATTCCACGCCCAGCCCGCAGGAGAAGACCACGGTCAGCTTCCCCAGCGCGGATCTGGAGGGCGACGCGCAGGCGGTGGCCAAGTCCCTGGGAATTCCGCTGAGTTCGGTGCGGAAGTCGACCGATGTGTCGGGCGTCACGCTCGTCGTGGGCGCGGACTGGCGCAGCGGCTCGTCGTATCCGAAGGAGTCCAAGCCGGAGGCGGGCGGCATACCGGACTCGGCGGACGCGATCAACGGCTCGAAGAAGGACGCGTGCATGCCGGTGTACGCGCCGTACCGCTTCTGACCGTCTGCACTTGCGTAACGAAAAGCGCCGCCCGGTGGGATCCACCGGGCGGCGCTTCATATCTTCCGTTCTTACGGCCTCACGGTTACGGCTGGGGGTAAGCCC
>NZ_FMDK01000983.1 GCF_900091995.1 Streptomyces sp. MnatMP-M17 | reverse complement strand
CGGCAGCGCCGAGCTGCTGCCGCGCGAGGACGGCGGTTACGTGCTCAGCAACGGCCTGCTGGAGGTCGAGATCGACAGCCGCGGACTGGTGGTGTCGGTCTACGACATCAGCGCCGAGCGCGAGACCGTCGCACCCGGGGAGGCGGCCAACCTCCTCCAGATCCATCCCGACTTCCCGAACCAGTGGGACGCCTGGGACGTGGACGAGTTCTACCGGAACACCGTCACCGATCTCACCGATCTCGACGAACTCACTCCGGTCGAGGGCACCGGCGCCGCCTCCGTCCGTCTCGTCCGCACCTTCGGCGCGTCGAAGGTCACGCAGCTTCTGACACTCGCGCCGGGAGTCAAGCGGCTCGACATCGACACCGAGGTCGACTGGCACGAGACCGAGAAGTTCCTGAAGGCCGCGTTCCCGCTGGACGTGCACGCCGAGCGCTATGCCTCGGAGACGCAGTTCGGCCATGTCTACCGGGCCACCCACACCAATACGAGCTGGGAGGCCGCCAAGTTCGAGACCTGCAACCACCGCTTCGTCCACCTCGATGAGCCCGGCTGGGGCGTCGCGCTGGTGAACGACTCGACGTACGGACACGATGTGACCCGTACGGTACGGGCCTCGGACGGCGGTACGACCACCACGGTGCGTGTCTCGCTGCTGCGCGCGCCGCGCTTCCCGGACCCGGAGACCGACCAGGGCGTGCACCGCTTCCGGCACGCCCTGGCGCCCGGCGCCTCCATCGGCGACGCCGTCCGCGAGGGCTACCGGATCAATCTGCCGGAGCGCAGGCTCACCGGGGACACCGAGGTGGCGCCGCTGGTCACCGTCGACAACGATGCCGTCGTCGTCAGCGCGCTGAAGCTGGCCGACGACGGGAGCGGCGATCTGGTCGTACGGCTCTACGAGTCGACCGGCGGACGGGCGAAGGTCCGCGTCGGCCTGGGCTTCGAGGCCACCGGGCTGGAGACGACCGATCTGCTGGAACGGCCGCTGCGGGACGGTCAGGAGCGGCCGGAGCCCCGGGAGCGGCCGGAGCTGACGGACGGCGCGGTACGGCTGGCGCTCCGCCCGTTCGAACTGATCACCCTGCGGCTGACGCGCGGCTGATCCGTCGGCCGACGGGGCGGGACGGATACGTGGGACGGGCGCGCCGGAAACGGAGCGCCCGTCCCACGGACGTCCCGCTCCCGTGGTTTTCGTGGCTCCCGAGGCGCCGGGCCGCCCGCTCACCGGTCCTCCGCCTTCCCGCCGCCCGGCGCCGGGCCCAGCGCCTGGGCGGCGACCAGATACAGGAAGTCCCGCTCGTTGCCCGCCAGTCCGGCCGCGGTCAGGGCCGCGTCCGCCTCGGCGAGAGGAGCCGCCAGCAGCGGCGCGGCGAGCGCGGCCTGAAGCGGATCGTCCAGCACCGCCCGTACGGCCGCCATGAGCCGCAGATAGGCCTGGGCCGCGCTGTACCCGCTCGCCGTGCCGGACGTACTGGGCGTGCTCGGCGGATTCGACGTGACGGTCATACCTGGCTTCCTCTCCATGGATCTGCCGGACCATCAAGTCTTGACCATGAGTCTGACATCCCGCCCGATGCCCGGCTCACGACGTATCGTCGGCCGCGTCGCCTCGCGTGTCCCCCAAGTCCCCACTTGTCCGTAAGGAGCTCCGCCCATGGCCACCGAACCGCTGTCCCCGCAGGAGATCGAGGCACGGCTGCGAGACTTTCCCGGCTGGTCCCTGACGGACAGCCGTCTCGCCCGTACCTACCGGCTCGGCAGCCACTTCGCCGCGACCGCCATGGTCGTCCATGTCGCCCGGATTCAGGAGGAGTTGAACCATCACTCCGATCTGACGCTCGGTTATCACACCGTCGCTCTCGCCGTGCACACCCATGACGCGGGAGGTGCCGTCACCGTGAAGGACTTCGCCCTCGCACGGCGTGTCGAGGAGATTGCCCCGGCACACGGCGCGAACTGATCGGTGCGGCGACGAGTCGCCTGCCCGGTGCATTTACGCTGGTGACCATGGACGTACTCGCCGGACTCCTGGACGGACCGCGGGCCCGGGGGGCTTTTCTGCTGCGCATGGTGATGGAGCCGCCGTGGTCGGTGCGCATCGAGGACCGTGCTCCGCTCTGTCTGATGTGCGTCACCCGAGGCGAGGCGTGGATCGTCCCGGACGGCGGCGGCGAGCCGGTGCTGCTGCGGCCCGGAGATGTGGCGATCGCCCGTGGCCCCGAGCCGTATCTCACCGCGGACAGCCCGCTGACCGCGCCGCGCGCGCTGATCGGTCCCGGCGGTGTCTGTCACACACTGGAGGGCGAACCGCTCGCCCAGTCCATGCATCTGGGCGTACGGACCTGGGGGAACGCTCCGGGCGGCGGTACGACCGTACTGATCGGGACGTACCAGATGGACGGTGAGGTCAGCAGACGGCTGCTGGACGCCCTGCCCTCGCTGATCCAACTCCCCGCCAGCGCCTCGAACAGTCCGCTGATGACGGTCCTGGACGAGGAGATCTCGCGGGACGAACCCGGGCAGGGCGTGGTTCTCGACCGGGTGCTGGACCTGATGCTGATAGGTGTGCTCAGAGCGTGGTTCTCGCGGCCGGACGCCGAGGCTCCCGGGTGGTACCGCGCCATGGCCGATCCGGCGGTCGGCAACGCCCTGCGGCTCCTCCAGAACGAGCCGGCCCGCCCTTGGACGGTCGCCACTCTCGCCGCCGCGTGCGGAGTCTCCCGGGCCGGACTCGCGCGCCGCTTCGCCGAACTCGTCGGAGAGCCGCCGATGGCGTATCTCACCGGCTGGCGGCTCGCTCTCCCCCCCC
>NZ_FMDK01001230.1 GCF_900091995.1 Streptomyces sp. MnatMP-M17 | reverse complement strand
CGCCGTGCCCCGTACGGGGTGCGAGCCGCTCGCCGTGCCCCGCGGCCTCCAGCGGCTGCCGGGTCGCACGGTCCACATCGCGGTAGCCGGCGCTCGGTACGAGAGCCTCCCGACCTGCCCGTTGTGCCGAGAAGACCAGCTCGTAGAGCTCGATCTGCCAGTCGGCGGGAGAGGTTCCGATGACAAACGTACGGCCGATCAGACACCGGTATCCGCGGTAGTCGGCGCCGAGGCCGACGGAGAGGAAATCGCCCTCCTCGACCCGTCGGTCCGAGGGATGGTGCCCGCCGCGGCCGGAGTTGGGCCCGGTGGCCACGGTGGTCGGGAACGCCGGGCCGTCGGCGCCGTGGTCCACGAGCCGCCGCTCCAGCTCCAGCGCGAGATGCCGTTCGGTACGGCCGACCAAGATCGACTCCAGCAGTTCGCCCAGTGCCTGGTCGGCGATCTCGGCCGCGATCCGCAGACAGGCGATCTCGCCCTCGTCCTTGACGATCCGCAACTGCTCCACCGCGCAGCCCAGATCCGTGAGGCGCAGCCGTGGCGCGACGGAGCCGATGGCCCGGTGTGCGGCGACGGTCAGATGGTGTTCCTCGACGGCGAGCGAGGTGGCGGCGGACGGGATGAGCACGCTCGCGGCGGCGACCACGGGATCGCCGACGGTGGACAGGACGGTGAGCCCGAGCTGGTCGTCCAGCCGCGCTTCGACGTTCTCACCGGCGTGGGTACGCGGGCAGAGCAGCGTGTCCTCGCCGGGGCCGAGGAGCAGTACGGCGCCCGGCGGCGCCGCGCCCGCGAGATAGCGGACGTTCGCGGGCCGCGAGATCAGCGCGGCGGCGTTGCCCGCCGCGGAACACCGGTCACGCAACCGATCGCGGCGGACCGCGAACACGTCTGACATGACCTGAGCGTATGAGCGGGCGCGTGACCCGGCCGGTTCAGCGCGTCCGACCGGGGGGACCGGGGCCGTGGACGGGCATGGGAGGGCACGGCCGGGCACGAGCGGGACGCCCGCACGCGCGCAAGGGCGCTCACCAGCTCGGCGGGCTCGCCAGGGCTCGGGCCAGGACATCGTCGAGTATCCGGGCGGTGGTCTCCACGTCGTACTTGGAGTTGTCGATGATGGGCAGCCCCGAGCCGTACCAGCCGGCCATCCGGCCGTGGATGCCCGCCACCTCCTCGTCGGAGAGTCTGCGGTTGCCGGTGCGCTCGGCGTTGCGCTCCAGCACGATCTCCAGTCCCGGCAGCAGGACGACCGGCAGCAGCCCGGGACCGACATGGCGCTTCCAGCCGCCGAGCCCGACGACCGGGCGGTCGGGGAAGACCGCGTCGTCAAGGATGCAGGAGATGCCGTTGGCCAGGAAGTTCCGCGCGGCGAAGCCGCAGGTGCGGCGGGCCAGCCGGGAC
>NZ_FMDK01000984.1 GCF_900091995.1 Streptomyces sp. MnatMP-M17 | reverse complement strand
CCGGGCGGCGGCGCATCAGCCACAGGAACAGCGGCCCGCCTGTGAGCGCGGTGAGCACGCCGACCGGGATGTCCTGCGGCGCGGCGACGGTACGCGCCGCGAGATCGGCGACGACCAGGACGACCGCTCCGCCCAGCGCCGCGACGGGCAGCAGCGCGCGGTGACCGGCGCCGACGGCCATCCGGGCGGCGTGCGGCGCCAGCAGCCCGATGAAGCCGACCGCGCCGCTCGCGGCCACCATCACGGCCGTGACCAGGGAGGCGAGGATGAAGACCGCGGCGCGGAAGCGCGAGGTGTCGAGACCGAGCACGGTCGCGCCCTCCTCGCCCGCCAGCAGCAGATCGAGCGGTCTGGCCAGCGCCATGAGCAGGGCGGTCCCGGCGGTGAGCGCGACGGCGGGCGGTACGAGCGTGGCCCAGCGGGCGCTGCCGAGGCCGCCCAGCGACCAGTACAGCGCCTCCTGGAAGTGCTCGGGCCTGGCGGAGACGACCAGGATGAGGGTGGTGAGCGCGGAGAGGATGTACGAGACGGCGACGCCCGCGAGCACGAGCCCGCCGCCGGTCATCGTGGAGCCGCGCCGGGCCAGCCCGTACACCAGCGCCAGCGCGAGGAGCGCGCCGGCGAAGGCGGCGGCCGGCATCGCGACGGTGGTGGTCACTCCGCCGCCGATGCCGAGGACCAGCACCAGCACGGCGCCGGAGGAGGCGCCGGAGGAGATGCCGAGCAGAAACGGATCGGCGAGCCGGTTGCGTACGAGCGCCTGGAGGACGGTGCCGACGACGGCGAGTCCGGCGCCGACGATCACACCGAGCAGCACTCTCGGCAGCCGTACGTCGAGCACGATGGTGCGGAACGGGCCCGGCTCCGCGCGGCCGGTCAGGATCGTGATCACCTGACCGGGCGGGATCCGTACGGAGCCGAGGGCGAGGCCCGCGACGACGGCGACGGCGAGCGCGGCGGCGAGGGAGCCGAGCACCAGGGTGCGGCGGAGCCGCCCATACGCATGGGCGGGCGCGGTGGCGCGTGTCATGGCGGCGCTTACTTCACGGACTCGGGATGGAGCTGGGCCGCGAGCCGTTCGACGGCGGCCGGTGCCCGGACGCCGAGGACCACGTCCGAGAGCGGCATGACGGCGAACCGCTGGTTCCTGATGGCCGGTATGTCCTTGAGGACCGGATCCTCCAGCAGGCGCTTCTTCTTCTGCGCGACGGTGGTGGAGCCGTAGTCGTAGATGACGACGACCTCTGGCTCGCGAGCGACGACCTGTTCCCAGGTGGCATCGCCGAAGGACTTGTCGAGGTCGGCGAAGACATTGCGCCCGCCGGCCAGCTCGATCAGCTCATTGCCGATGCCCTTGCCGCCCGCGGAGAAGGCGGTCTTGTCGCCGCTGTCGTAGACGAAGACGGAGAGCGGTTCGACGCCCTTCAGCTCGTCGGCGGCCGACGCGACGGTGGTGCGTGCGTCCGCGATCCACTGCTCGGCGCGGTCCTGGACGCCGAAGGTGCGGCCGGTCTCCTCGACCTCCCGGTAGACGTCGTCCATCGAGGTCGTGCCGTCCGCGCAGTTCTCCAGACTGAGCCGGGTGCTGATACCGGCCGCCTTGAGATCGTCGCGGCCGCGGCCGTCCTTGGCATCGAAGGCGCTGGCGTATCCGCCGTAGACGAAGTCGGGATTCGCCGCGAGCAGTCTCTCCTTGGACGGGTACTCCTCGGCGAGGACCGGGACGCTCTTGTACGCCTTCTCGTAGGCGGGAAGGATCCGGTCGTCCAGATAGGCGGTGCCGACGAGGGACTTCTCCAGACCGAGCGCGAGCATGACCTCGGTGACGTGCTGGTTCATGGTGACCACACGCTTCGGCGGCGCCTGGTAGGTGGTCGTCACACCGCAGTTGGTGACGGTGTACGGGAAGCCGGGCGCGGCCTTGCCGGCGGGCCCGCCGTCCGCGGGGCCGGCGGCGTCCGTGGAAGTGCCACAGGCGGCGAGCGGGAGCAGTACGGCGATCGCGGCGGCGGATATGACGGCGGGCGTGAGCGCACGGCGGCGCCGGGACGGAACAGACACGGCTGGGCCTCCTCCGGGGGATTTCCGCGTCCCCTGGCTGGTGGGAGAAGGGCGGCAGGTCAGTTCCTGGCTGCCAAGCGGAGCTTGGTCACAGTGGCGGGACCGCGCCGGTTTCGCACCGGCTTCCTGGGTCCTGCCGCCCTGGTTCAGCCGTGAGTCTCTCAGACGATCTCGACGGGCTCCTCGGTGACCTCTCCGTCGACGATCCGGTACGAGCGGAACTGGAACGGTCCCGTGCCGTCCGCGTCCGCCGTGGAGACCAGCACATAGTGGGCGCCGGGCTCATTGGCGTAGGTGATGTCCGTACGGGACGGATAGGCCTCGGTCGCGGTGTGCGAGTGGTAGATGATCACCGGCTCCTCGTCGCGGTCGTCCATCTCGCGGTAGAGCTTGAGCAGATCCGCCGAGTCGAACTCGTAGAAGGTGGGCGAGCGCGCGGCGTTGAGCATGGGGATGAACCGCTCGGCCCGTCCGCTGCCCGCCGGGCCCGCGACCACTCCGCAGGCCTCGTCGGGATGGTCGGCTCGCGCGTGCGCGACGATCTGATCGTGCAGGGCCTGGGTGATGGTGAGCATGAGGAGAATATAAACGGCCGCGCCGGGCCGGAGACGGGCCGGCGCCGACGGGCCACGAAGGCCCTCGGACCAGTGATCCGAGGGCCTTGGAACGACAGGTGTACGGCCGACCGCGGTACGGGTCCGTACGTGTACGAGCCGAACCGTACGGTCGGGCTCGTACGGTCAGTCAGTCCGCCGCCGAGGCGTACTCCCGCTGGGCGCGCTCCGCGATCGCCGGATCGCGCCGCTTGAGGAACTGCCAGCCGGCCGCCAGGCCCACCGCCCAGACCGCCGCCACATACAGACAGACCCGCGCGTCCTTGTCGTACGCGATCAGACAGGTGACGAGCGCCAGGAAGGCCACTGCGACCCAGCTGAAGAGCGCGCCGCCCGGTGCCGGGAAGGACGAGGCCGGCAGCCGGCCCGCCTCCACACCGCGGCGGTAGCGGATATGGCTGGGCCGAAA